>CAZRUW010000035.1:0-8840 GCA_964603445.1 uncultured Gammaproteobacteria bacterium
AGCGGTATTCACAAGTTCAAAAATAAAAAAGAAGAGAGAAGAAAGAGATATCAAAATTTTTAAAGATTAAAAAGAAGTCTCAAGTCTTTTTTTATTTTTTCTCTCTTATCTCTTATTTCGCTATGGGGATGTACGAATCGACGGAAGGGCACTTTGAAAACTGCAAGCCGAAGACGGTAATTACTTCGTAAAAGAATTACCGAAAACTTAAGTGCTGGTTTCCAAACCACACTGGAGAGCTTCTACGCCAAGTTTGAAAAAGCTTTGGCGGCCAACAACAAGGGCAATTTTGCTCTTGCTTACGCAACAGAAGCCTAATCCTGTTTCAAGAGTCTTTTCTCAGTGGGATTTTTGAGGCATAAACACAGCTGAGATGCCGGCTTTGAAGGTTTGGTTTTCCTTCGCAGCCGAAAGACCAAACGGCCACGCGATATCTCTCTTGTTAGTTCGATTGTGGTATCGCAAGATCCGCCAACTGGCGGAAGAATTAACTACGCTTGTAGATGTTTAAAAGTCACTTTTCCACACAGGGGGTCACACCCCTCATCTCCACCGAGTCAGACTCGGCTTCATTTGAAAACGAGTCTGCGAGGTGATCGAGTTTGACTCGACACCGAACTTGTATTTTAAAATATGAGCAAAACGTCAGACGTTTTGCCTGAAAGATATTACACCTACGTTCTTCTTAGCTCCCAAGACAGAAAATTTTATATTGGATACACTACCGACCTGAAAAGGCGTCTGACTGAACACTCTAAGGGTTTAGTTACCTCAACAAGATTCCGCCGTCCGTTTAAACTAATCCACTACGAATACTTTATTAACGAGACAGATGCAAAAGCGCGAGAAAGATTCCTCAAAAGCGGTTTTGGGAGAAAACAATTAAAGGAGTCTCTTAAAAGAACTCTGAAAGAATAAACGAATATTTAAACGAACTCCGGTTTTGCTTTTAGGAACAAGAGATTAATTTAATTAATCTCTTTTAGTTCAAACTCTGGGGTTAGAAGAAGTCTTTTGCCCGTTCCATAAAACAACACATCTTCACTTTTGCCTTGATATCCCTCTAAAAAGGCAGGGTTACTATCGCGAGCCAAAATACCCTTAATATCAATGTGCATTTTTCTCAACCCCGGGTAAACCTCGGAAACTAATTGATCCCCTTCCTCATCACTACCAATAATCCAAATTGAATGTTGTGGTTTCAATTTAGCCAGATCGTCATGGATTTGCCCCAGAGTTTGTTTAAAATCTTTCCTGGTAATGTGACACAAGAGGATTGTATCTGATGAGTATGCCTTAGCAATCTTCTTTTGGATTTCACCGAGTAGACTAAATTTTGATTCGTCTACATATCGAAACACTTCAATTCCCCTAACATAGCCTCTCAATAAACCCTCACTCTTATTAAGCTCAAGACCAAAAAAGTCAGGAGGGTCAATTTCATTTTTTTGAATAAAAAATTGCGCCCCAAGTTCTCCTTTCTCTCTTGCCAAATAATAAAGTGCCGTAGCCCACCCCTCTGCGCTCGGCTTGTACTTTCGCATTTTAACCATATCAAGGACGCCTGTTCCAGACAAATATAACGAGCCGGCTGTTTTGGTAAAAAGTTTAATAACTGTTACCGGATTAATCCAAATCTTGTTGGTGTTTTGATTCATTTTTAGTATTTTAGTGGATTCTAACAGAATTAGACCCGAGTTATGAATGAAACTGTGTAAAGTGGTCAGTGTGAGTTGCCCTAAATGCTCGGTTAAAATTAAAAGAAGCCTTAATTGGTCGCTGAACTAAAATCGTGAACTACTGAAAAACATATTTCCCTTTTCGGTTTCATTGAATCTCCCCGAGGTCCACCAGAAACCGTTTTCTTATACTTCGTTAGATAGTTTCCGGGCAATGACAGAACTGGATGTGGATTTAATTTTGGGCAAAAAGAGCATTTTAACCCCTTTTTTCTCGGCCCGGGCTTTTTTGCTTTGCCAATAGGGATCAACCTGAGGAGCGACGTTTAGAAGTTACTTTTCCACATAGGGGCTCACCCCCCCTCATTTCCACATCTATGGTCGTCCCAAAACAAATTGATCAAACTATAGGCAATTTCTGAGCTTGCCTAGCACTTTAAAGCAGGTCATTTCGATTTGGGTTAGCTATAGCTCCAACAAAAGTCGGGATTTTTGTGTCTTGACGAAAGTAAAGCAAAATGTTATAAGTAAAGTGCTTATGAACATGGTTACCCTTTCATCAAAAAACCAAGTTACATTGCCTGTCAGTTTACTGTCAGTTTTTGGAATGGAGCCAAAAGACAAATTCTTGGTGGAAAAGAAATCCGATGTGATTATTCTCAAACCTGTCAAGGGTTACGTAACAGACAAATTTGTCGGGGCGTTGGCAAAATATATCCCCAAGAACAAAAAGGGTGAAAGCTGGGAAAAAATAATGACACAAACACGCAAAAAGGTAGCAAGACATCTTGTCGAAGATGACTAGGAAAGTTTTTATTGACAGCAATTATTTGGTTAGAGCAGTTTCTTTGGATGACAAAAAGCAGCTGGATGTGGTCCGAACATTCTTTAAAGAGGTGGAAGACGGGAAAATTATTGGCCTTGTTTCGATTTTAGTCATCGCCGAGGTGGTGTGGGTCTTGGAGCATCACTACAAACTCGAGAGAAAAGTTTTTGTTCCCCTGCTTCTTGAGCTTATTGCTCTCTCCGGAATTAAAATTCTGGAAGTAAAAAAATCAGTGGTCGCCCAAGTTTTGGAAAGAATGCTGCACTCAAAAATTGACCTGACTGACCTTTATTTGGCAGAGGTTGCGGGAAAAAGCCAAATTGCTACTTTTGACAAAGAACTTCTCAGAGTAAATTGAGGTCTTTAATTATTGCGGAGCTGGAAGAGGACTTTATTTTTGGGAGGAGGAGTATTTTGACGCCGGCCCTTTCCGCCCGGGCTTTCTTGCTTTGCCAATAGGGATCAGCCTGCGGGGCGGTAATAATGTAGTCTGGATTTATTGCATCCCGGATTTTATCATGAACCGGTTCGACACTGGCTTTGGTGAAAATATAGTCCTCCTTAATGGGCAAGACAAAATCAACGCTTTCTAGTTCAGACAAAACTTTAGCCCGCTGGGAAATATTATGAATGGGCCTGTTTTCTCCTTTGCCTTGACGGATAGCCTGATCGCTGTCCAGGGCAACAATTAAGATGTCAACGTGTTTTTTGGCAAAACGAAAAAGATCAACGTGACCCTCGTGAAGAATGTCAAAACAGCCGGTGATTAAACCCACTTTTTTGTCTTGAGATCTAGCCAGCCGTGATTTAGTTGCGGCAGCTGTTAGAGTGACAATCTTATTCATTGAATCCTTGAAGATGGATGTTTTTGAATTCTTGACTTTGACGTTCTTGAATATTCGATTTCTTGGCCAAGATTTCAAAATGTCAAAATTTCAGGATCAAGAAAATCAAGAATGTCCATCTTCAAAATATCTGTGTGTTCAGTGTAAGTCGAAAGTATAAACCTTGTGGCCGGCGAAAAGAAAGACCTTGTGTAAGCTTTCGTCGGCGACGACATTGGAAATTGGAAATTGGATATTGGATATTGGCAGAAGATACTGGGCAACATAGGAGCCTCTCTTGCTCAGCACGACAACCCGTTTGCCGTTCGAATCCAAAACGTAGAGGTTATTAACGTCGTCGTTGGCAAAGAAAGCTGTTGGATTTTTCAGAGCCGGATCCAGCCCGGTGATCTGAAAATTCAGCGAAGAACCGGCCGAAAACTGGGCAATATTGCCTGTCGCGGTCAAAACGTAGACCGAGCCGTCAATAGCCATGCCTTTAACATTGGCAAAGTCCACCGGCAGTCCGGAATTAAGATAGTTGCTTATGCCCGCAAAGCCAAAATCGGTGCTTTGATATTTCCAGACCTGACTCTTTCCAACGTCAAGCAGATAGATGTTCCCGGCAAAAACCTTGAGATCTTTAATGTCTCCCCACTTGTCTGAGGGTTTAAAAAGAACTTTTGTGGTCGCGGGAGAAACCGACCGGTCAATGGCGAAGACGCCATCCATTGTCCAAACATAGACTGAGTTAGCGGTGAAATCAAGGTATTTTCCCTGGCGGAAACTGTCCCCGCCGGAGACAATCGCCGCTCCTTTGGTGGACAAATTCAAGGAATAAACAGCCCCATTGCCGGCATCAAGGGCTACCGCTTCTCCCTTGTGGGCCCAGGCCGAAGAAACAACGGCTTTACTTTTAAGAAGGGAAAAGTCATAAAACAAATCCAGTTTGGCAAGAGAATAAATTTTGGACACTTTGGTGATTTCAGTGTCCAGCCCGGCAAGAATTTGGCGCAGTCTTTTCCCTTCAAAGGAGTCGTCTTTTTGCCAATCGGGGCCAAAGGCCTGGACAGCTTTGGCAGTCACATCCTGCCTGGTTTGAATAAGAACGTCACGGGCAAGCTGGTCATTAAGGCCGGAGAGTTTTTGGGCCGAATCTAAACTGTCCTTAACTTGGCGATCAACCGCCTGGACGGCTTTCGACCTCTCTTCAAGAACTTTGGAACGAAGCTGAAAAACAATAAGGGAAATTAGGGTGATAAGGATAATTAGGGAGAGGTAGAGAACTTTCCGAGAGGCAGGGGCGGGAGCGTTGGGGTCGCGGGGACGATGGAGATAGAGGGACCGAGGGGAATGAGATAAAGGGGCAAGAATATGAGATAAAAGTTTGGAAAATGGAGAGAGGGAGGACGATTTAGGATTGGGGTGAGGAGCGATTGGTGGTTGGAGGTTGGTGATTGGATTAGGGGTTAGTGTCTTGTCATCGACTAATTCCTCCTCTTGTAATTCAACTTTGACCAGAAGGACGGCGACGCGGGAATTTTCAGTGACAGTTTCAATTTTGGGAGAGATCAGGTCACGAATTTCTTCAACCGGGCCGGAAAAACCGGAGGCCAGATCAGAAAGGGAAATATTGGAATAGAATGCTGTGGTAGCCAGGATAAGAAAATCTTGGTGTAACAGCACCCCGGAAAGAGAAGGAGTAGATTCCGGGGAATTATCGCCGGACCGGCTGACGGGGAAAAGTTTGATCATTTTCTCTTTGCGAATTATCCTGGCAGCAACGTCCCCAACTCCGGATAGGGAAAGCTTTTGCCCGCCCTGAGCGAGGCCGAAGGGGTTTTCAATTTTGGCCACAAGGAAATTTATTTTTATGCCGTTACTGAAAGCTTCCGTTTCCATTTCTACCAGTTCTTTCGGAGTTATTGCCGGGGTTTGGGAGATGATTTCTTCGATTTTTGCCAAGGAGTTTCGGCCCAACTCGAGACTGACTTCTTTGGGCGGGCCCTCCAGGGACAAAACTAGAAAAAAATTACCGATAATGATCGTTTGGCTGTAGATTCCATCCCCGGGACTGCCGGAAATGGCCGCGTGATCAAGCATGGAACCAGTATATCACTCCGGATCGTTTGAGAACAAAAACATGCTTCTTTGAAGAAAGAAGGTGGATATTCTCGAAATTGAATTTTTGAAAATTTGATATCTTGATTGAGAGTTCAAGGCATCAAAGTATCAAGATCAAGAATATCAAGAACGTCCATCTTCAAGATATCAAATATGCTAGGATGAAAATATGGATGAGCAATCGATTCTGAATGGGTTGGGACTGAAGCAAGTTCTCGGACTGGCAGTAAAATTCCAGGATCCGGCAATTAAAGAGGCTTCTATTCCCGTCCGGGATGAGTACAGTCCTTCTCTTACTCGGGACCAGTGGGCTTATTATGTTTCCAAGGCCTTCCCGGCCGCGTCGACGACACTTTTTGCCGCCGGAAATCCGAACTGGTGGAGCGTGGTCCACTCGACAGTTTCCAAAGCCATCACCTATAAAATTGACCTGGTAACTGTTTCCGCTGACGAGTTAGAAAGAATCGACCAAGCAGAACAAAACTACAATCAAGACTTAGAAAATAAACCCGGAAGTGATGACGCGGCGGCCAGGACGGAAGCGGCGCAGGAAGCGAGAAAAAGTATTGGCGGAGGGACCCAAACCCCGGTCGTAGCCCCGGAAAATGTCAATCCTACGCCGCAAAACCTGCCCCAACCCGAAGAAAAAAACACCGAGCCAAAAGCACAAGGAACAGAAGAAAGACCCTCAGCCCAAGTAGTGAGAAACGCCGAAGAAAAAGCCAAAGATTATGTGCCCCTTAGGACCCAAATAAAAGAAGCTTTCACAGCGGGCTTTGAAGGGGTTCCTTCTTCCGGGGAACAGGCGCCGGCTCAAACAATTGTGGAAACAACCACGGTTATTTCCGAACCGGCCGGTGAAGAGGAAGAACCAATAGCGGTCTCCGGGGGTGAGGGCTCACACTTTTCCGGTGGCGGTATTTCCCCAGTGGCAGGAATGGCCGGATCGGTCTTGCAGCAAGGTGGCATTTCGGCGGCGGAAAAAGTCGGCGGGAAAGTATTTGCCAAAAGCGGACAAGCTGTTGCTACAAAAGTCGTGGAAAAAGGAGCGGAAATGGGAGCTAAAAAGGCCGGCGGGGCAGTAGCCGGAAAGGTGGCTGCCTGGGCAGCAGCCCAATTTATTCCCGGACTGGATGTGGTTGTGGATGCTATTGGTTTGGTTAAAGCGGGTTGGGGGCTGTTGAAAAAAGGATTGGGGAAAATCCTGCCCGGCTTGTTTTCCAAAGCAAAAATCGGGGCTAAAAAAGCGGGCGATAATATGGCACTAGGGCTGGGAGGAATTTTTGGCGGAAGTGGAAAGGGCACAGCAAATGGCGGTTTGGCCATATTCGGCGGAGGGTCGGCAGAGCAAGCTGATTCCACTGCAAAAAAAATTGTTTTTGGCGTCGGAGCGGTCTTAGGAGGCGGGAGCATACCGGTTGTTTTGGCTCTGATGCCTGTTTTCGCCGTTGTGGGAGTGATTATTCTGACTCTGTTTTCCTGGCAAACTATTGGCGCCGCCTTTTTGAACACCACAGCTCAGGCGACCAACGACCCCTCGTTTGCCCAAGGGAAATTATTCTCGGTGCGAAAAACGGCCCAGACGAACACTTTTGCCAATGATTCCGGAAAAGAAGTTGTTTATACGGTGGTTATTACCGCTGCCGGAAGTGATTTGAGCAACATCAACGTGGCGGACACCATGACCCGGGAAAACGACAAAGGAAGCACGGCAGTCACGCCAACTTCTTCGGGGGACTTCCCCGCTACCCTGGCAAAGAATTCGGGAATATCAGTGGAATATCGCTACCAGCTAACAGCCGCTGACAACAACAGCAATTTAGTTAACGCTGTGGTGGTCACAGCTAAAGGAGACTCGTCATCAGAGACTTTGACGGCCCAGGCTTTTGTTACGGTCGGCAGTCCGAATTATACTGACATCCGGTGCCCCGTTGCTCCAGCAGGAAGTCCATGTGACCCCGCAAGAATGAGACCGTATTTTGGTGATCAGGCGGAAAACGCTTCCCGAATTTGTGTCAGAGAGAGTGGCGAGGCCGTCCATGGATGGACGGGAACTCCGCCGCCAAACGAATGGGGTGATGAAAGTGCTGTTTATGATGCCTGTACCAGGGGAATTCATAACGAATATAGCGTCGGTCTTTTCCAGATTAATTTATTTGCCCATGACAGTTTGTGCAAGCAGGCTGTGGGAACAAGCCCTTTTACAACAGAACCTTTCAAGGCAGGATGCACTTACGGAGTAACTTGTGACGCTTGTGTCCGAGACGATTCACTACTTAAGCAATGCAAGGATTATTGGATTCAACCAGATCATAATATTCAATATGCTGCTCAATTGTTCAAAAGTGTGGGGTCTCATTGGTACCCAACCTGGGCCTCTGCCGGGCCGAAATATTGCGATATTCCCTGAGATTTTGGGTATTTCTAGATTCTTCTTTTTGACCGCAAGCCCAATTAGTAAAGTGTTTGTAAATGGTTTTTTCAATCTGATACAGTAATGCTTAATCAATTAATTGATTGTGGTTTACTGTATCAAATTATTTTAGAACTTGTGAATACCGCTATCGTGAGCTAGCAAATGAAACAAGCTCGAAAAGGAGCTTTGCTCCGCCGAAGCAGTATCCAAAAACACCCCTAGCGTCAGCTCGAAGGAGTTTCATTTCAAAGCTTTGGAGCGTTCAAAAGGTTGACTAGTGATGAAGCCATTAAAGCACTTTGTACTTTTGCCGTTTGGAAGCGTAACGTAATCTGACGCCCGGTTTACTTTGTTTCCAATTAGCTCCAACTCTGCCGGCCCAGATTTCCTCAAGTGTTTGGGCTAAATCTAGTTTAATCTGTTCCCACTCACTCTCCTTCTCTATTTGAGAAATAGCTAGGGCCAAGCCACCTTTGCTGAGCCTGGAAACTTTTTTGAGATTTTGAACTGTTGTTGTGGAAACTTTGAGATAATGGCTTATTGACTCCTGATCCCAACCACGGGATAACAAAAGAGCGATGGCCAACCTTTTCATTATCATAGTGCGCTCTGTTGGGGTTAGAATATCTTCCAAGAAGTTGGCCACCTCCGAAGTTTCCCCCAAATGGGCCAGCGATTTCCACAAAATCTCATTCATTCTGTCTTCCAGTTCCTTGCTGAGCGGCCTTCTGCTCACCTGAGACATAACTGATCTATTAAACCATGATTAATTAATTGATTAATGTTAAGTATAACATAAACTTATTGAATAGCAGGTGTTTATTGTTCTGATGTATAGCTAATGAAAAACAAAATGTCACCTTTTTGCTAAGCTGAATGGGTGATAAAAATTGACCTGTCCGGGGAAGAAAAGCAAATTCTTCACCACCACTTCAAAACTACTCCTCTAATCCTCATCAGGCTCAAATCCC
>CAZRUW010000036.1:0-13604 GCA_964603445.1 uncultured Gammaproteobacteria bacterium
TTGCCCCGCTTTTGGTTTTAACTTTTCTAATAAAAGCCACAGGGACAGTTTAACTCAATTGTGCCTGTTAGTGCCCTGAAATTTAAACAATTGAAGCTAACTTATGAGGGAAAATAGAGTTTTGGGAAACTCAGGTATCAAGATTTTCTTAGACAGAAGAGTCTGAAAGTTTGGCAAAAGGACGAACCAAAAATGCGGGAATTGAGGGATTTGAGGGTTGTGGTCATCCTGCAGCCACACATTCCGCAATTCCCTCACATCCCCCATGATCCAGAAATTGCTGGAAATCTTATGATCATGCTCTGCCAACGAACGACTTATCTTCTGGAAAAACAGATCGAATCTTTGAAACAGAAATTTGTGAAAGAAGGTGGTTTTCGGGAAAACCTTTTTCAAAAAAGATTAGCCTACAAAAAGAAAAAGGGCTAGGGTTAGTAATCCATTCCCCCACCCATTCCTCCCGGAGGCATAGCAGGTGCTTCTTTTTTCTCAGGAATATCAGTGACTAGAGCTTCAGTAGTTAGAATCATAACCGCCACACTAGCACCGTTCTGGAGAGCCGAGCGGGTAACTTTGGCCGGGTCAACAATGCCGGCAGCCAGCATTGGTTCAAAGGTGTTGGTCAAGGCGTTGAAGCCAAAGTCAACGACTTTGTTTTCTTCAACTGTTTTGAGGACCCAACCGTCATCAGCCCCGGCATTCCGGGCAATCATTCGCAAAGGCCAGGAAAGAGCGTCGTAGAGAATTTTAACTCCATTTTGTTCGTCTTCGTTGGAGAGCGTTTTTTGGAGATCAAGAAGGACTTTGCGCACCCGAACTTGAGTGACGCCACCCCCGGGAACAATACCTTCCTCGACAGCGGCTTTCGTGGCAGCGACAGCGTCAAGGACACGTTCTTTTTTCTCTTTTAATTCAATTTCTGTAGCTGCCCCAACATTAATCACGGCCACTCCGCCCGCGAGTTTGGCCAGCCTTTCCTGAAGTTTTTCCTTGTCATAATCCGAAGTGGTGGTTTCCAGTTCCGCTCTTATCTGCTTAACCCGGGCGTCCAAAGCCGCTTTGTCTCCCTGACCCCCAATAATCCGGCAGTTATCTTTGTCTGCCCAGACTTTTTCGGCCCGACCACAGTCGTCCAAGGCAACACTGTCCAATTTTCGGCCGGTATCTTCAGAAATGACGGTGCCACCAGTCAAAACAGCGAGGTCCTGGAGCATTTCCTTTCTTCGGTCCCCAAAACCAGGGGCTTTGACAGCCATGGCGTTGAAGGTACCCTTGAGCCGGTTGACAACCAAAGTAGCCAGGGCTTCACCATCAACTTCATCAGCGATGATTACCAGGTTTTTCGAAACTTTTATGAGGTTCTCCAGGAAAGGCAACAATTCTTGTAGAGAAGAGACTTTTTTGTCAGTAATTAAAATGTAGGGGTCTTCGATTTCTGCCTCCATTTTGGCCGGGTCGGTCACAAAATAGGCTGAAGCATAGCCTTTATCAAATTCCATTCCCTCTTTGTATTCAATTTCCATGGCCAGGCCTTTGCCTTCTTCCACGGTAACAACCCCATCCTTGCCAACCTTATTGAGAGCTTCGGCAATTAATTTTCCAATTTGGGGATCAGCAGCCGAAATGGTCGCCACCTGCTCAATTTCCGCTTGGCCTTTGATGGGTTTGCTCATTTTCTTTATCTCTTCAACAACGGCATCAACACCCTTGGCCAAGCCATTCTTCAGAATCATCGGGTTAGCCCCGGCCGTGATAGCCTTCATCCCGGCATTGACGAGGCTTTGGGCTATTAAAGTTGCTGTCGTAGTACCGTCCCCGGCCACATCTCCGGTTTTGCTGGCCGCTTCTTTGACCAGTTGGGCACCCATATTTTCGAAAGGATCAGGAAGATCAATTTCCTTAGCAACAGTGACTCCGTCGTGGACCACATTGGGAGCACCCCACTTTTTGTCCAGAGCCACATTGCGGCCTTTGGGACCAAGGGTAGTCACCACGGCTTGAGCAAGTTGATTTACCCCGGAAGACAGTTTCTGCCGGGCGTCTTCACTGTATTTTAGTTGCTTAGCCATTACTCAGGAGTAATCGCCAATATACGAATTAGTTTCAATATACGAATATACCAATTTTTTTATTCGTATATTTGTATATTTTGCCTGAATTTGTATATTTGGGATTACTCTACGATTGCGAGTATATCTTTTTGTTCCAAAATCATCCACTCTTCACTGCCTACTTTTACCTCGCTGCCGCCCCATTTTTTATAAAGAACTTTCTGACCGACTTTTACCTGCATGGCTACCTTATTCCCGTGATCATCGGTGCCGCCCGGGCCCACGGCCATGACCTGGCCCACCTGAGGTTTTTCTTTGACGGTATCGGGCAGAACAATGCCGGAAGCCGTTTGTTGCTGCGGTTCCAACGGTTTGACCAAAACATTGTCAAACAGGGGCTGATATTTTGGTCCGCCGGTTGGCAGACTGTCGCTTGCTTTTGCCATATTCTGTTAGCAATCTTAGGTATCGAGTGCGATTTTATAAGAGATCGTGTGAGTTTGTCAATATGTCAAATTATTACAAAACCTGTTAAGCTTTTTGTATGCTGGCCCGGTTTATTTTGCCCCTGTTTTTAATCGCGGCCCTTTTCTTTGGTTTCAATTTTTGGAAAGACGCCTCACAACAGAAGTTATTTTCTAACCTTAATCCCCCGCCGGATGAAGTCGGTATCTGGGATGACGGTACCAAAATCTTGGGTGAGTCTTCGGCCCGCAGTTGTCCCGGGATTTCTTTTTTGGATGTCTTGTTGGACAAAACAACGGCCGTACCGGAAGATTATGTTCCCTTGGATTTGGTCACCGTTAATGATCGCGGGGTGCCTGCCATCGGCCATCAACAACTTCGGGCCGAGGCGGCCAACCAACTGGCTTTGATGGACAAGGATATGCAAAAACAAACCGGGTTAGGCTTCGCCATCTATTCCGGTTTCCGGACCGCCCAAGACCAGGCGGGTTTATATCAGGAATGGTCGAAAGTGCTGGGAGTTAACAGTGAAACCCGCGCCGCGCCGCCGGGACATTCGGAACACCAACTGGGAACAGCAACTGATTTAGTTTTGGCAAACGGAAATAATATTTATCCGTCAACTGCCTGGACCTGGCTTGACCAAAATGCTCAGAAGTATGGCTTTGTTATGTCCTACCGTTTCTCGCAACAAAGTGACACTGGTTACCAATTTGAGCCCTGGCACTGGCGGTTTGTGGGGGTAGAGTTGGCAACAAAGATCAGGTATTCAAACAGTTTGCCTCAAAAATTTTACCGGAAGATTAACTGCCACTAGCTAGTCCTCAATAATTACGAGATTATTGTTCCCTCTGAGGGAAAGGCCAGCAGCTATTTCGTCGGCTGTAAATCCTGATCCTCCTGCACCTAGAGTGTATCTCTGCCCCGGTCGTAGTCCTTCCTTGTATGCCGCTTTGGAAACCAATCTGGCATTTTCTGCCAACTCTTGCCGACTAACCACACCATGAAATACTCTTTCAGGACCAACCTTAACATGACAAACAACCGGATCTGTGATTTGTTGTTCCTTTGTAGGTGACCGAAAAACTGGTCCAACCAAAACGGCCCGTGTCATTAGGATGGAGTATAGCACTTTTTTAGGCCTTGACAAGAATTAGCAGTCATGGTATTGTAGTGCTAACTAGAATCCCGGCCAAGCGAGGCGCGTGGAGGGATCTCGAAGTACGAGATTCCTCGACTCGGCGTTGCCTCGCTCGGAATTAAATGGCAGATTTAACCAATCGTCAAGTAACCATTTTAAAGCACATCATCGATGAGTACATTGAGACGGCCAAGCCCGTGGGGAGTGAGACTTTGGACAAAAAATACAATCTTGGAGTTTCTCCGGCCACACTGCGAAACGAAATGTCCACCCTTTCCAAGCTGGGCTATTTGTCCCAACCGCATACCAGTTCCGGGCGCAGTCCGACACCGGCGGCCCTCAAGTATTATGTAACCAACCTTATGCAGACCAAAAAACTTTCGGTCACGGATGAAGTCAAGATCAAAGAGAAAGTGATGGATTACAAAAACGAGTTCGAGAAAGCGTTGCGGGAAGCAACGAAGGAATTAGCGGAGGTGACAAAATCCCTGGCGGTAAGTGCTGACAACGAAGGAGATGTTTATTACGCCGGGACATCAAATATTCTGGATATGCCGGAATTTTTTGACATTGATCTGACCCGAAGTGTCCTGGGGCTTTTGGACCACTATGATTATCTGATGAAAATTTTCGACCGGGTGGAAGAAAGCGGGGAAATTCACATTCTTTTTGGCAATGATTTGATTTATGATTATCTCTCACCCTGCGCGATGGTTTTTTCCAGATTCGGGGAAGGGAAAAAGTTTTCCGGGACAATCGGAGTTTTGGGACCATACCGGTTGAATTATCCACGATTGATTCCGGCAGTGCGTTATTTTGGAAATCTGATTGACCAACTGGAATAAAAAATAAGATATAAGATAGAAAATAGAAGAAAGAAATAAGAAATGAAGAAAGATAAAATTGACGAGCAAGACAAGCGGGTGGAAGAATTAGAGAAAAAGGTTGAAGAGCTGAACGAAAAATATTTGCGGGCGCTGGCGGACTATCACAATTTGCAAAAACAGACGGACAGTTGGCGGGAAGAGTTCACAAAATATGCCAGCGGAAATCTCATTGGGAAACTTTTGGGGGTACTTGACGGCTTGGAAAAAGCGCGGGAACATATAAAGGATGAGGGCTTGAATTTGGTCATCGGAAAGTTGCAGAATATTTTACGGGAAGAAGGACTGGACGAAATTGAGTTGTTGGGTAAAGAGTATAATCCGGAAACAGCTGAAGCAATAAGCACTCAACCCGGGGAAAAGGATAATATAATAGTGGAAGTTTTACAGAAGGGATATAAACTGAAAGATAAGATTATTAGAGCAGGAAAAGTAATAGTTAGTGTTAAATTGGCAAACAGAAGCAAACCGGAAGCAAATGACAGCGAACCAGCTTAAATTTGCTCTGGACTAGTTTTGGTTAGCTAAATATATGGCAAAAATAATTGGCATTGATCTTGGAACAACAAACTCCTGCGTGGCGGTCATGGAAGGCGGCGCGCCGAAAGTTATTCACAGCGCCGAGGGGCGAAACGTGATTCCGTCGGTGGTTGACCCCATCACTCATGTAGTGGGAGATGTGGCTAAAAGACAGTTGGTTCTCAAACCAAAACAGACAATTTTTTCCATTAAACGCTTAATGGGCCGAAAGTATTCCGACCCTTCGGTGCAGTTTGACGCCAAGTGGCTTCCGTATGCTATCAAGTCCGGCCGTGACGGTATGGCCGTGGTGGAAGTTGAGGGGCGCCAATTTACGCCTCAGGAGATTTCCGCCATGATTCTGCAAAAAATTAAAGCCGACGCCGAGGCTTATCTTGGCGGCAAAGTTACCCAGGCGGTTATTACCGTCCCGGCGTATTTTGACGACGCCCAGAGACAAGCCACGAAGCAAGCCGGAGAAATTGCCGGCATGGAAGTGCTGCGGATTATTAACGAGCCGACGGCGGCTGCCTTGGCCTATGGCCTGGACAAGAAGAACGCCCATACCATCGCAGTTTATGATTTGGGTGGTGGCACTTTTGATATTTCCATTTTGGAACTGGGTGACGGAGTATACGAAGTGAAATCTACCAACGGCGACACGCATTTGGGCGGAGACGATTTTGACAAGGTTATCCTCGATTACATTGCTGAAGAGTTTAAGAAAGAAAACAATGTTGATCTGCGCAAAGATCCTCAAGCCCTGCAGCGCCTGCGCGAGGCGGCGGAAAAAGCCAAAATTGAACTTTCCAGCTCCACAGAAGCGGAAATCAACCAGCCGTTTATTACCCAAGGAGCCAACGGACCGCTCCATCTGACAATGAAATTGACGCGGGCAAAATTGGAGCAAATCGTCGATGACCTTATTCAAAAAAGTTTGGAACCGGTGAAGAAAGCTCTGGCTGATGCCGGCAAGAAAACAACCGATATTGACGAGGTTGTTTTGGTCGGCGGGATGACCCGCATGCCCAAAGTCGTCGAGGCGGTGACCAAATTCTTCGGCAAAGAACCAAACAAGAGCGTCAATCCGGACGAGGTGGTGGCAGTCGGAGCGGCAGTTCAGGGCGGGGTTCTGGGCGGAGAGGTCAAGGATGTGTTGCTCTTGGACGTAACCCCACTGACCTTAGGCATTGAGACCTTGGGCAGTGTTTCCACCCCCCTGATTGCCAGAAACACCACCATACCCACCAGTAAATCCCAGGTTTTCAGCACGGCGGCGGACAATCAGACTCAGGTGGAAATTAATGTTCTCCAGGGAGAACGGCCGATGGCCGCGGATAACAAAAGTTTAGGCAGGTTTATTCTTGACGGCATTCCCCCGGCGCCGCGTGGTATTCCCCAAATTGAAGTGAGTTTTGACATTGACGCCAACGGTATTCTGGCAGTCAAAGCCAAAGATAAAGCCACCGGCAAGGAACAAAGCATCAAGATCACCGGAAGCACGGGACTGTCCAAAGATGAAGTGGAAAAAATGACCAAGGAGGCGGAAGCGCATGCAGCGGAAGATGCCAAAAAGAAGGAATCTATTGAGTCAAAAAATGCGGCCGATTCGCTCATCTTCACCGCCGAAAAAACTTTGAAAGACGCGGGAAACAAAGTTAAAGAAGAATTAAGAAAGAAGATAGAAGAAAGAATCAAGGACGTCGAAGAAGCGGTAAAGGGTGATCAAAAGGAAGAAATTGAAGCAAAAACTAAAGCTCTTTCCGAGACCCTTTCGGAAGTTGGGCAGGCAATGTATGGCTCGACAGGCTCACCACAAGGCCAGCAACAGGCGGCCGGAGACGGTCAACAAGCGGCTGATGACTCGACAAAAACTGATGATAAGAACCCGCCGGCCGGCGGAGAAGAACCGGTGGAGGGAGAAGTTGTTAAATAGGGGGTAATCGCGAATATACGAATTAATTTCAATATACGAATATACTAATCTTGGATTCGTATATTTGTTTAGTATTCGTATATTAGAGATTACTCCTTTTTGTTTTTAATATGGCCTCAAATCAAGACTATTATCAAACTCTCGGGGTAACTAAAACCGCTTCCGATTCAGAAATAAAAGCCGCGTACCGGAAGAAAGCCCTCGAGTGGCACCCGGACCGCAACAAAAGTCCGGAAGCGACTGAGAAGTTTAAAGAAGTCAATGAGGCTTACGAAGTCCTCGGGAATAGTGAGAAACGGGCGGCTTACGACCAGTTTGGTCATGATGCTTTCCGTCAAGGCGGCATGGGCGGATCACAGGGCCCGGACGGACCCTTCGGCAGTCAGACCTATCAACAAGGACCATTTACCTATACCTACCGAACCTACGGTGATGGTAACCAACCCTTCGGCTCCGCTCAGGGCGGGAATCCCTTTGAGGGCATGGATTTTGGGGGTTTTTCCGATCCTTTTGAGATTTTTGAACAGTTCTTTGGCGGCGGCTTTGGTGGTGGCGGCCGGGCGCGGGCCCGCCGGCAGGTCTATTCTTTGAATGTCACTTTTATGGAAGCCGCCAAAGGCACGGAAAAACGTGTTGATATTGCGGGAAGGACAATGACCATTAAAATTCCCGCCGGAGTGGATGACGGTTCGAGAGTCCGATTTGGGGATTTTGATGTCGTTTTATCCGTGGGGAAAGACAAAGTTTTTGCCCGTGACGGCATAAATGTCTATGTTGACGTGCCGGTGGATTTTGTGGATGCTGCCTTAGGAACCACCGTTGAGGTTCCGACCATTGACGGCCCGGTATCTTTAAAAGTTCCCTCCGGAACCCAATCGGAAACAGTGATCCGTCTTCGCGGCCGGGGTATTGTCGAGCCCCATGGCAATCGCGTCGGGGATGAATATGTCCGGATTAAAGTCAAAGTGCCAACCAAACTTTCCGGGAAACAAAAACAAGTCTTGGAAGAACTGCGGGACTCAGGATCAAAAAGAAGCGGGTGGTTTTGATGAACAAACTTGATGGCGTCTTTCACTTCATGCGCCACGCCTATGGCGCTAATTGGCAGTTCCGGTGGTCAGATACGCCTTTTCTCGAAGTGAAAAATGGCAAAGGTGAGTCGATTGCTGAACATGAGATTGGCTATTAAGAGCTTCAAAGATCTTGTGGATTTTTGACTGCATCTGTTTAGCTTGTTCTAACGCCATTTGCAAGACCACCTCTTGCAAACCCTCTTGCAAACTCTTGCAAATTCCAGAAGCGGGTGGTCCTAGAGCATTTTTTCGATTTTTTCCGCCAATTCCAAGGCTCTTTTTACTTCCTGATCGTGAAGCTGCTCGATTTTCCCTTGATTCTGAGCTTCTTGGGCTCTTCGTTGTTTCAAAGCAAACTCTATGCCTGCCTGGACTGTAGCTATTTCCCATGCCGCAATTCCCTTTTGTTCATCTCCAACAGGCTGGTCTTTTCCCCATTCTTCTCTCGCTTGGGCAATAAGGTCAGGCAGTGCTTCGTCACCTATTTTCCAGTTTAATGATCCCCTGCCTTTTGCCAGAGCAATATCCGGGCTTATGACGGATCGGTCCAAAGACGGCATATTTCCTAGTCTTCCTTTAATCCGCTGGGCCATTGATCTGCCAATTTTTTGATTCTCAGATTTTGCATCCATCACACAGCCATTATACTATTTCAATTCTAAAGATTCCCCGATCGCTTGGCTCCAGGACAACAACCACATAAGTTATCATGAGGATTGACTCGGGGTTAAAAAGGGTGCTACAATAGCATCGTTAAGTGGTGAGGTGGGAGAAAGCCCACCTTTTATTTTGAGGGGGGTGGAGACGAGTTCTCTCGACTTCGCTCGAGATTAAAATATGCCGGCACAAGTTCGATCAGAATTTGCCCTAGCTTTAAACCAGGTCGCCGCGGAGCGAAACATTGACGTGGCGACCATTATTGCCACCATTGAGGATGCTCTGGTTATGGCTTACCGCAAGGACAGGAGCCTTTCAGGCGAGGTTGTGGAGGCCGAAAACTTTTTAGCCAAGGTAGATCCGAACACGGGGGAAGCGGCCATTTTTGAAAAGAAGGAAGACGGGACAGCGGGAAAAAATGTTACTCCCCCAGGTTTTGGCCGGATTGCCGCCCAGACAGCCGGGCAGGTGCTTCGCCAGCGCATTCGCGAAGCCGAGAAAAAGGCAGTTATCGAGGATTTCACCCAAAGAATCGGCACGATTGCCAACGGAATGGTGTTGCGCTTCGACGGGCCAAACGTGATCGTGGATATTGGCCGCGCTGAAGCGGTCATGCCGCCCCAGGAACAAAATCCGGCCGAGAGGTACCGCCTCAACCAACGCCTGGCCTTTTATATTAAGGAGATTAGAGAAACGCCGCGAGGCCAGGAAGTGGTGGTTTCCCGCTCCGATGAAAAATTGGTCATAGAGCTTTTCCGCCGGGAAGTACCCGAGTTCCAGTCCGGGGCGATTGAGGTCAAACTGATCGCCCGGGAAGCCGGGGGACGGACAAAATTGGCGGTGGCCAGCACTCAATCCGGAGTCGATCCGGTGGGGGCGTGCGTGGGCCAGAAAGGCGTCCGGGTTCAGGCCGTCATTAACGAGCTCGGGGGCATGGAAAAAGTGGACATTGTCCAGTTCACCGAGGATGCGGCGAAATTGATCGCGGCGGCTCTGGCCCCGGCCAAAGACATCGAAGTTCTTCTGAAGGAAGACAGCAAAACAGCCACGGCGCTGGTGCCTGACGACCAGTTGAGCCTGGCCATCGGCCGGGAGGGACAAAATGTCCGGCTGGCAGCCAAGGTAACGGGGCGGAAGATTGATATAAAGGGAAAGTCAGAATTTCAAAAGAACGAGACAAAAGTGGTGAGTAGTGAAACAAAAGAAAAGAAACAGGAAAAAAGAGAAGAGAAAGCAGAAAAAGAGATAGAAAAAATGGAGAAGAAGCCCACCTCCGCCCAAGGCTCCGGCGAGGCGAAGGAAGCGGTGGCAAAAGTGCCGTCAGATACGGGAAAGAAAACGAAGCCTAAGAGAACGAAAAAGGCTAAAACAGATATGGTAGAGGAAGAAAAAATTCCTCCGGCCAGTGAGGAAGCGGCGTCTTAAACGCATATGACGAGGCGAATCATTGGTTCCACAAGCAAATGGCAAAGAAAAAATCGACAACTGTCTTACAAAGTTCTTCGGCGGGAGCAACACGGCCTCCGGTAGTTGTTGTTCTCGGACACGTTGACCACGGAAAGACCACTCTTTTGGATGCTATTAGAAAAACTGATGTGGCGGCCAAAGAATATGGCGGGATAACACAGAGCATTGGGGCATGTCAAGTAACGATAAAAGACGAGGCAAAAGACACAGGTAGTGACCTGCCTGCCGGCGAGGCGGGGACGCAGGAAAAGAGTGAGGAAGTGAGGAGCGGGAAAACAATAACGTTTATTGACACGCCTGGGCATGAGGCTTTTTCGAAAATGCGCTCGCGGGGAGCCAGTGTGGCGGATATTGCTGTTTTAGTAGTAGCGGCTAATGATTCGGTGATGCCCCAGACGGTAGAATCTATCAAAATTATCAAGGACACCAAAATTCCCTACATCGTCGCAATCAATAAGGTGGATTTGCCGGAAGCAAACGCGGACAAAGTCATTGGGGATTTACTCCGGCATGAAGTAATGTTGGAAAACTACGGAGGCAATGTTCCCTTTGTCAAGATCTCCGCCAAAAAGGGAGAAGGGGTGAAGGAACTGCTTGATCTGATCAGATTATTAGCTGACATGTCAGAGATTAAAGGTGAGAAGACGGCGCCACTGGAAGCCTTTGTTATTGAATCCAGAATGGATAAGAACCGCGGCCCGCTCGCTACCGTGGTCGTTAAAAACGGAAGACTGGCAGTCGGCGACGGGATTTTTATTGACGGCGTCAGATCCAAGGTGCGGGCTTTAATTAACTTTAAGGGCGAGCAGTTTTTGGAAGCTCTTCCGGGTACACCGGCGGAAATTTTGGGACTGTCGGTTGTGCCCCCGGTGGGAGTGGCTGTCAGCCACCAAGCCCAAACAATCTCGACACAACCAAAACTGCAACGAAGCGGCCAGGAAAATTCGCAGTCGCTGGGTTTAATTTTAAAAGCGGATACTCTGGGTTCCCTGGAAGCAATCACGGCCGTAATTCCGGAAAATGTTAATTTAATTGA
Source organism: uncultured Gammaproteobacteria bacterium (assembly GCA_964603445.1). Lineage (GTDB taxonomy): Bacteria > Patescibacteriota > Microgenomatia > JAMCZE01 > JAMCZE01 > CAZRUW01. Next base: position 11,230 of record CAZRUW010000036.1, read on the forward strand.
AAGCAGTGTGGGAGAAATTTCCGAGGCTAACATACTTTTAGCCAAATCTACAAAAGCCATAGTTTTGGGATTTAACGTCAAAGTCGTTCCCCCGGCCGCAAAGTTGGCGGAAATTGACAAAGTGCTAGTGCGCACTTACAAAATCATTTATGAACTTCTCGATGAGCTTAAGGATGCTGCCACGGGAATGCTGGAACCGATAGAAACGGAGGAAATCCTGGGTAAAGGAAAAATTGTCGCGGAATTCCCTTTTGAGAAAATGCGCGTTTGCGGAATAAAGGTGACTGATGGCCGGGTGGCTCGCGGTGACCAGATCAAGGTTATTCGAGAAGGACTAGAGGAAAACGAAGGACTGGTGGGACAATCAAAGATTAAAACGCTTCGGGTAGGAAAAGAGGAAACGACCAAGGTGGAGCCCGGCAAGGAGTGCGGATTATTGCTGGACCCTCAAGTTGACTTTAAGATCGGAGATGATATAATAAGCTATAGGATAGTCTAAGGACTATCCATAGCTTGCGGTCCTCGGGCTTCGCCCTGCGGGCCTAATGCCTAAACATTATGACCAACGAAGATCTCCAGCAAATTCAGAACCTGGTTAACAGCGCTCGTCGGGTGTTGGTTTTAACCCACAAGGACCCCGGAGTTGACGCGATGGCTTCAGCATTGGCAATTTACCTTGCCCTGATCAAAATGGGCAAAGACGTGACGGTGGCAATGGAATCGCAACCTTTGGTGGAGGTGGCTAACCTGGTCGGGATTGACAAGGTGAGAACGTCTCTGGGGGGCCAAAACCTTCTTTTGACCTACAAGCCTTATAGCATTGGTGATTTCACCAATGTCCGTTATAACGACCAGGAAGGACAACCGGGGACTTTGACCGACAGTTTCCAAATGACCATCACTCCGCGGCCGGGCTATGTGCCGGATCCCAAAAATTTTTCTTTCAGCTTTACCGGGAGTTCCAATTTTGATTTGGTCTTTACCATAGAAGTTTTGGAGCCGCCTCAGGTGGGGGCCTTATATGACGCGGCCATGTTTTCCGCTGTCCCCATCATCAACATTGATAATCATGACCCGAACCGGGATTACGGAAAGTTTAATCTGGTGGAACCGGACGCCGCTTCGATTTCCGAGATTGTGACGTTTTTCCTGCGGGCCGTTAATGCCCAGATTGACACGGACATTGCCAACAATCTCTATCTGGGGATTGCCGCTTCGACAAATAATTTCCAGGCTGACAAGGTGGCGGCGGCCACTTTTGAAGCCGCGGCTATTTGTTTACGGGCGGGGGCAAAACAGAAACCGGGAGCAACCCCAACCGTTCAACCAGCCCAAGCCCAGAATGTCCCGTTGGGACCGCAACCGCAAGCTTTCAACGCCGCTCCTGTTAATCCTGTCTCGCCAGCTCCGGCGACCAACAGTGCGCCATCCCGAGACGGCGTTCCAAGCGAGTGGACACAACCAAAAGCCTACCGGGGAACCTCGACAGTTTAAGTACTCCTGGACAGGAAGTTCACCGCAAGGTAAAATATCCCTGTAAATAAGGAGTGGCCAAATTTTAAATTTTGAAATTGAGGCATTCAGAATTGAAATGAAATTAGGAATTTAAAATTAAAAATTCGCTCATGGCTTTGCAATCTGACGATAAGAAAAAGATTATTGAGAAATACGCCCAAGCAAAGGGAGACACCGGTTCACCGGAAGTTCAGGTGGCCCTTTTAACGGAAAGAATCAATAAGCTGACGGGACATCTGAAAAAACACGCCCATGATGTTCATTCCCGCCGGGGACTTTTGACTATTGTAAGTAAGCGCCGCCGTCTGTTAAACTATCTTTCAAAGAAAGCAAAAGACCGATACGAGAAGATTATTGCCTCGTTGGGACTGACGAAGTAAAAGAAGAAAGAAGAAAGAAACTTCGAAAGGATTAAAGGAAAAATTTTTTGATCTTTGTTTATTTGCTCCTTTCTTTTTTCTCTTTTCTCTCTTATTTCTTATTTTTTATCCATTAATGAACAAAAAAACATATAAAAAAGAGTTAGAAATTGCCGGACGTATTCTCACGTTAGAAATTAATAAGGTCGCGCCGCAAGCCAACGCTTCGGTTATTGCCCGCTACGGGGACACGGAAGTGCTGGTGACGGTTGTATCGGCCGGGGCCAAACCCGGTTTGGACTATTTTCCCCTCCAGGTTGATTTCGTGGAACGACTCTATGCCGGCGGCATCATTAAAGGCTCCCGCTGGATTAAAAGAGAAGGCCGGGGAACGGATGAAGCCATTTTGACAGGCCGGCTGGTGGACCGGTCAATCCGCCCACTTTTCCCCAAAGATTTCATGGACGAAGTCCAGGTGACTATTACCCTTTTGTCCACTGA
>CAZRUW010000037.1:0-3592 GCA_964603445.1 uncultured Gammaproteobacteria bacterium
CTCTGGGATATAACCTAAAATTGCAGTTTTAATTGCACTCCCTTTTCTTCGCGCCTGGCTTCTCTCTTCTTTTTGCTTGGCTTTATGTTCAGCCCACAACTGCTCAATCTCTTTTGCTTGGGTTGTGCTCCCGCCACCGCCTTTTTCCAACCAAGCAGCCTGCTTGACGGAATCTTGCCTTTCAACCTCTTCCCTCCAGGCCTTTTTTCCTTCAGCAGTGTTCTGATCAAGTTCTTGGCGTAAGGCAAAAAATTTCTGCCTTGGCGTTATTCTTTTGCGTGGCGTGGCCTCTTTGGATTCCGGAGGCGGAGCTTTTGTTGGAATAAATACCGCTTTAACGGGAGGTTTCCATTTCTCATTGGCCACCAAACTTAACGGGGTTGGCTTTCCTAATCCCAGCAGTGTTTTGTGTTTAGCGTCAGCGTAAATCTCTACTGCCGGCCTACCTCTGGCCCTAATTCTTGACTCAAGTGATAAATCACCAACTCTAATTGCAACCGGTTCTCCCGTTGCCTGATCTGCTTCTGCAGAATTTGTCCCTTCCGCCATAATTTATCTTTTGAGTATACCCCCCTCGATTATTAATTGCAAGTATTAAATTCTGCCGCAAATTCTCTCTTGGTCGGGGATGTGAGATTTGAACTCACGGCCTCTCGGTCCCAAACCGAGCGCGCTACCGCTACGCCAATCCCCGTTAATTTCCAGAGCAAACCGCGCGTTCTACTGTTTATCCTGTCCCCGAAAATCAGCCAATGTGAACTAATGCTTTTGCTGCTCTCAAAAGTGTTTACACTCAAAATTAATTCAATTAATTTTGACTGCCGAGGGCGGGGATCGAACCCGCATCCCTCACGGGACACAATGTAAACGCATTTCCGTACCTTGTGCCGACGATCGGACTCGAACCGATAAGGTCTATTCGACCAAGAGATTTTAAGTCTCTCGTGTATGCCTGGTTCCACCACGTCGGCAAGTACAGAAATGCTACATTCTGAACACTTTCATGTTCAGAATGAAGTCGTGCGTGTATACCATTCCACCACCCCGGCAAAAAACTAATCTTTCCGAATTGTCACCGCTTTTATTTCCAAATCCTCATCCTGATCCACTTCCGCTTCCCACTTCTCCAAAAGGGCCTGAATTTTCCCCTCAGGACCTTCGACTTCGATAATTAACTTTTGCGAATCATTCATATCCTGCTCCTTTCTGGTATAATTTTACCATAATCCTATGCCAAAGCGGGGTTACCTGCCGAAGCAAAGTGTAAGCGGGCGTTGTATACCGGTAATACGTCTCCTTGCCAAGGAGAAGATAGAGGGTTCGATTCCCTTCGCCCGCTCCAATAAAATATTATTTATGCTGAGGTAGCCAAGGTGGTCACGGCGGGTGCCTGAAGAGCATCAGATGACGGTTCGACTCCGCCCCTCAGCACCTTTTCTCCCTGCCGTGATGGTGGAATTGGCAGACACGCAGGCTTCAGGAGCCTGTTCCCTTTAACAAGGAGTGGGAGTTCAACTCTCCCTCACGGCACAAAACACTTAGTTGAATTAAGCGGACGTGGTGAAATGGTATACACGCAGGCTTGAGGTGCCTGTGGGCTTCAAAACCCGTGGAGGTTCAACTCCTCTCGTCCGCACAGAAAATTCGCCGCTAATTTTCAGTGTCAACACTAAAAATGCAGGGTTTACACGGAAATTTTCTGCAGAAAATATTCCGGGCACTTAGCTCAGTGGCAGAGCACTGCGTTTACATCGCAGGTGTCGGGGGTTCAAATCCCTCAGTGCCCACAAGCCAATTACCCCAAAAATTTGACATTCTCCTCATAATTTGCCATCCTGCAACCAATGACCATTCGACTGGCTCATGGTCATACTGAGTTTATCGAAGTATGAAAAAACTTTTGCTGTTTGTCTGTTTTGTGCTGGGAAACTTTGCTGTCCTCATCTCCAGCTTCCTTATCTTGACTGTCAAAACCAGTAAACAAAGCTCCGCTGAACAGTCCGCGCCCCTTGTAACCTTAGAGTCCGACAAACTCTATCTGGCCAACGGCGCTTTTATCCCGTCCGGCAGTAACCTTCAGGAAGAAGTCATCCCCGGCGACGCCGGTGTCCAGCTCATCGAAACCTTCCTCCAAAAATACCATTCTCCGATGGCCGGGCTGGGAACAGACATTGTCAATGCCGCCCGAAAATACCAAATCCCCATCGACATCCTTCCCGCCATCGGGCAGTGTGAGGGCAACCTGGGAAAATCTATTCCCGCCAACAGTCATAACACTTGGGGATTTGGCGTCTACGGCAACCAAATTACCCGCTTCTCTTCCTGGCAGGAGGCCATCGACACTGTTTCCAAAGCCATCAGAAGAGATTATTTCGACTTCGGCTTGACCACGCCGGAAAAAATGATGGCCAAATACACGCCTCCCTCCGACGGTTCCTGGGCCAATTGCGTGAACAAATTTATCCTCGACATTAATAACCCTCAGTCTTGACAATCCCATAACAATTTGCTATACTCAACCTCAGATCCTGAGGTATGCTTCCCAAGGCTACGTCAGGGTTTTTTGTTTCATAAGGCAGTCTTCTGAATCCAACTCATAGTTGTTTTCGGAGGAAATGAAACAAAAGATCTTTCTCATCTTCCTGGTCTTTTTCTCAATCTCTTTGCTTTCCCTAATTAAGGCAGAGCTTGCCGTGGCCAACGATATCCGGGCCCAAAAGTTGACTGCTTTCCTGGCCAAATACCGTTCTCCGCTTGTCTATTTCGCCCAAGATTTTGTCACCTCTGCTGACCAAAACAGCCTGGATTACCGACTGCTTGTCTCCATTTCCGGAGTCGAATCCACTTTCGGGCAAAACCTTTTGCCGGGAACCTACAATGCCTACGGGTGGGGTGGGGGAGAAATCTATTTTAATTCCTGGCCCGACGGCATCGCCAAAGTCTCCGAGGGACTTAGAAAGGGCTATCTGGACAAAGGCGCCAGGAAGATCGAACAAATCGCTCCCATCTACTGTCCGCCGTCAAGCGCCCAATGGGCCGCCAAGGTCCGCTTCTTCATGGCCAAAATTGAGGCCGTGCCGCCCGAAGATGTCATTTTGCCGCCCCCGGCATCCGACAACCTGTCCCTGACTATCTGATACTATATAATAATATACTCATGCCGAGGTGGTGGAACGGTATACACGTACGCTTTAGGAGCGTATGCCGCAAGGCGTGCAGGTTCGACTCCTGTCCCCGGCACAGAAACTAAGTCCAATAATTATGAGCGAAAAAAAGAAGGCCTTGACGCCATAAAAAAGGCAGCCCGCGAAGGATATCTTGACTTACAAGATGTGGAAATGGACCACCGCAGAAGATACCACGACTGTTGAAACTTGCACCGACTTCGATTCCGTGGTTATATTTAAATGTGACAAAAAAACCGCTCCCTAAAATCACTTTTTCGCTTGCCACTCTCTTGTGCCTTTTTTCTTTCTTCTTTCTTCTCCCCTCTTTTGCCCGGGCAAACTACCAAACCGCCAGAAACGATTATGTCTATCAATACACCGTCTACCGCAATGCCTTAAGCCAATATCAAGTAACCAAATCCGCC
>CAZRUW010000038.1:0-13694 GCA_964603445.1 uncultured Gammaproteobacteria bacterium
GCCCTGTTCTTTTTCATTGTTATTTCCTCATTACATTTGGCGAGTTTTTGGAATTTCGCTTTGGTTTTTTTGGTCAGTTTGCCGTTGGCGTTTCAGGCGATTTGGAGCGTTAATTTGGAAGAGCAGGTGAGCGGGGGAACCCGCAACTATTCCTTCCTGACGGCGGTAATATTGGGGCAGATTGCATGGGGTTTGTCTTTTTGGCCGGTCGGGGTGTCTATTTTCGCCCTTTTTCTGACCGCAATTTTTTACGAGCTGGTCGGAATTATTCAGTATCATTTCGGGGAAAGGTTAAATCCGAAGATTGCCAACGAGTTTGTGCTGGTGGCGGTGGCCATGTTTCTGGTGGTGGTGTTTACAACGAGATGGGGAGCGTAACAAAAATATCAAAAATAGAAAAATCAACAGTGTTGAGGTGGGGAAGAGGGAAGCGGAAAGCTGTTTGGGGATAAAATTTCACGGGTTTGTGCGGGTATTTTTCATGAATATCAAAATGTATCATCCTCCCTTCGACTGGCTTCGTGCCCTATGTTTGGAGATTCTGGATGCGCCCGAAGGTATACCAGAATGACGGAGTCGGTAGTGAACTTTTTATGGGGATGGGGAGCGGAAAAAACCCGAAAGAGTTAAGAAATTCGAGCCAAAATTAAGACTATAGGATTATATTATCCTCTGAAAGTGAACTCGTCTCGGATTCCTAGGGGAAGCTTTCGCGAAGGATATTTGCAGCTTTGATATTAAGCGAGTGGAGTGCTGGTATGCTCTATACTGTGATTACTTTCCTGGTAGGAACAGATGGGAATATTACGGACGAAAATGGCAGATTAGATTTTATTACGGCGCTAAATTTGAGCATTTAGTAGGAACTCTGTTGGTTTCTGGCACTCAGAGGAAGCAAATGCCTGTTCCGCAGAGAAGAAAATAGCCTCGAAAGTTATTGTTTGGATTGTATTTACGCTCTGAATTTTACTTCTTTTATTTGTGCAAAATCTGATTATTTACGCTCGAAAAATACAATTTGGGATGTTGTTATGCTCCAAAGTAGAGGAGGGGTCCGTACCCCCACAGCTCAATAGCTTAATAGTTGGAGAGCTAGAGAGCAAGATAATGATAAACAATTTTAAGCTATTTAATTATTTAATAATTGAATTGGCAATTGATTTGGTTAGTGGTGTGAGGATACACTTCTCGTCTGAAAATTACTATGAAAAACGGGTTCCGGCCGAAAGGCCTTTTTTGTTGACAAAAGGCCCGGAGGGAAGTAAACTGTTTATGTCGCAGAATGTACCTTAGACGAAGTGACGAGGCTGGAAGTGCGGAGAAGAGGGCTTTTGGTCACTGGTCATTAGTCACTCGCCATTGGTATGATTTATTAATGCTGTACAAGATTATTTTTCTCTTAATGTTCCCGGCTTAATGATCGACCCAATCCCCTACTATAGGCTGTTTAGGTGACTAAGATAACTTAAATATCCTAAGGATACGCGCTAAATTATTTATTCCCTATTGAAAATGGAGAAATTGCTGGTGGAGTACATCACCGACTTTCTGGAATACTGCGAGCTCGATCGAGGTTTAAGTCCACTTACGGTCAAGACTTACAGTTATTATTTGGGCCAGTTTAGCGCCTGGTTAGCTTCCGAAGACAAACCATTGCCACCGGCACAGTTGACTGAAGAAATCATTCGGCAGTACCGGCAGTATTTAAGCAGGTATGTTAACCCAGTTACCGGGCCGCTTTCCAGAACGACTCAGAATTTCTTTTTGATTGTGCTGCGGGCATTCTTAAGATTTTTGGCCAAACGAGGCATTAAGACGTTATCGGCGGAACAAATTGATCTGGGAAAGGGCCGGGATCGTAATTTGAAGTTTCTTGACACCAGCCAGTTGGAGCGGCTAATGATTACGCAAGACACAAGCACTGTCGAGGGGCTAAGAAATAGAACAATCCTGGAACTGTTGTTCAGCACCGGGTTGCGGGTAGCGGAATTGGTGGAACTTAACCGGGACCAAATTAATCTGCAGACGCAAGAATTTGGGATTATAGGCAAAGGCGGAAGGGGCCGGGTGGTGTTTATATCCACCCGGGCGAAAGAAATCCTTTCCAGGTACCTTACAACGCGTCAGGATCAGGCACGACCTTTGTTCATTCATTACAGCGGCAAAAAAGACGAAACCAATCAAGGAGAACATATGCGACTGACTGCCAGGTCGGTTCAAAGGATGGTTTCAGGGGCGGTAAAAAAAGCCGGGTTACCGGTTAAGGCCACGCCTCACACTCTCCGGCACACTTTTGCTACTGATCTCTTGCGCAACGGAGCTGATCTTCGTTCAGTTCAGGAACTTTTGGGACACAAAAACGTGGCCACGACCCAGATTTATACCCATGTGACCAACACGCAATTACGAAATGTTTTTGAAAAATTTCATGGGAAGTAAGCAGATAAAATGGAATCAGAAAAGGTTGGCTGTTTTGGATATATTCTGTTGAAGGCAAGGCCGGCGGTCGGCCGACGGGAAATAATTAAGGCGCTGCCGATCCGGTATGGCGCGTTATGGTTGGGCGGGATAGCCGTGACACTCTGAGGTCTTCCGGCCTGGCCGGGGGCCGCACACATTTGGATCATTCGCGGGAGAATGTCTTCAATATGGTCACGAAAATAGTTGGTCCGGGATTGGCGGCACCGGCAGCCGCATTGCAGCCCAGAATTCCGGTTGCGACGGCGATAATCGCCAGAAGTCCAAGTGTCTTTTGGGGGAGGTGGAACTCCGGCAGGCGCAAGAGGGGAGCGGAATCTTGATAGCTTCTCCTCTCCCCTGCCACATATAGGTTCGTAAACGAAATGCGCCACTTGTAGAATCCAACTACAAGAAAGGAGGTGCGTTTATGAAACGAACTTTTAAACATTTAAACCTTCAGGAAAGGGAAAAATACTTTGCCTGGAGAGAATCGGGGGTCTCACTTCGGGAAATAGGCAGGAGGCTTGGGAGACCCCACTCAACATTTTCTCGAGAGCCATATAGGAATGCCAAATATGGACAAATATATCTCCCGTGCTTGGCCCAAAGAAAAGCTGACAAACGAGGAGAACGGCAAAGAAGAAGGGCCCCTTTAAAAAGTCCGCTTGTGTTTCTGTATGTTCGTAAACACTTACGGGAAGACGGATGGTCTCCGGAACAAATTGCGGGAAGGCTACCAATTGATTACCCGGGAGAAAGCGTCCACTTTGAAACCATTTGCCGATACATTTATCTGGGGAGAAATGAAACTCCACGGCTAAAAGCCGTGGTCCGCCATTGGCGGACGGCTTCGCCACGTCTGACGTGGCTTCGCAAAGTATTCTTTTCGAGCTGGTTCATCCTCGCAAGACAATGCAAGGTATTCACAAGTTCTAAAATAGTGAAGTGATATAGAAAATGATGATGTATCGATAGATTATTGGTAAGTATATCAACTTTGTATCAATTTTCTTTAGAGGGTGGAATATTTGGCCCGTTTGGCATGGTATTTTTTATAGACGGCGGCTTTCTCGGTTTTCCAGTGAGCGTCGACGCGGCTGGATAGAATTTCGTCGAAGGCCTGGCCCAGGTCCAACCACATTTGTTCCCAATCTTTGTCACTTTCAATTTGGTGAATAACTCGATGATAGCCAGAACTTTTGGACCGGAGTTTATTTTTGATGGAGGTGATAGTGGAAGTGGAAACTTTGAGATATTGGCAGATGGCTTGATGGTCCCAGCCGCGTGATAAAAGCAGGGCCATTGCCAGGCGTTTGGCGAGCATTATTTTTTCCGTCGGTGAGAGAAAATCCTGGAGGAAAACGGTTACCTCTTTTTGGTCCTTTAGTTTGACCAATGATTTTTCCATGATTTCGAACATCCGTTCAAGAAGGTCTTCTTTAATGGGTCGTCTGCTGACTTGGGACATAATGCACTAAATGATGATGTATCGATACATCAATAGTAAGTGTATCATGGTATTGTTGTGTTGTCAAGAACTTTCGGTTCGAAACGGGTTTGAATTGGGTTTGCTTAGAGTCGGAGTTGATGGTTTATCCCCCTTTACAGAAGCCTCGGACTTAAGGCCGAGAATGAATGCGAAGAACTTTCTGCTGCGGTTGCACGTTGCCGAAGGCTTTGCGGACGGCGCGAGGGATTTCGCTCCCCGCCCGGCCGGCAGGCGGGCGAAGCAACGGGGAGAAGATACCTTGGGCCTTTGCCCGGGGAGCTTCATGTTGATGGTTTATGATGAGAGGGTTAGCGCGTTTCGTAGCTCAAGGTAACCGAGATGGTGATTTCCGAGGCTCCGGGTTCGATTTGGGTCGGGGTTGACACTCCAGCGTCTTCGGCGGTTTTGGCGCCCATCAGCGGCATGGGCCGGATGTAGTTGTTGCTGTTTTCCTGGACGTCCACAATCTGGCCCAGATTGATGCCGCTTTCTTGAGCAATTTCGGCCGCTTTTTGCTTGGCTTTGTCGATGGCCTGCTTTCGGGCCTGGGTGGTGAGTTTTTCCTCGGTCACGTCGTCTAATGTAAAGCTTAATCCCCCAACTTGGTTGGCGCCGTTGCCGGTAGCAGCGTCAATAATCTGGTTGATTTTGTCAAATTGGCGGGCTTTGACAAGCAGATTTATGTCAGCGGTGTATCCTTTAATTCTCAGGCTTCCGGGCGAGGCGTAATCGTATTCGGGACGCAAATTGTAGGAGCTGGTTTTAATGTCTTTATCCCCTACCCTAAGTTTTTTAATGGCTGAAGAAACACTATTGATGGTTTGATTGGCTTGAGATTGCACACCCCCGACAGTTGGGCCGTTAACAGTAATGCCAAGGCTAATTTGGGCGATATCCGGCTGAGCTTGGGCTTTCCCCTCCCCCGTCACAGTGAAAAGGCCGGTTTTATTGGTGGTAATTTGGGTGACGGAAAGCGGGATGCCGGGGGCCAGTTTGGCAAAAAGGAAAAAGGCAATTAAGAGACAAGTGGCCCCGATGACAGGGAGAAGGAAAATTTTGTTATCAAAATTGGCGGGCATAGGTTGCTTAAGTATCTTAAGTTATTTAAGACTCTTAAGTCAAGGGTTCCCTCAGCCCATTCGATATGCTCAGGGCAAGCAAGCTTGGGATGGTCCGCCAGTTGGCGAATCATTTTTCAAGTGAGGCGACGGCGGCAAGGCGGTCGTCCTTATCGGAGAAACGCATCAAGATGACGCCCTGAGTGGCTCGGGAGAGGCGCGGAACAGATTCAAGAGGAAGTCTTATGATTTGGGCTTTGGCCGAAGTGAGAATTAATTCTTCAATTTTTTCGTCAACGATGCGGGCGGTGACGAGGTTGCCGGTTTTGGCGGTAATTTGCATGGATTTGACTCCCATACCGCCCCGTTTTTGTTTGGGGAATTGTTTGACTTCGGTGCGTTTCCCTATCCCCTTTTCGGAAACCACAAGAAGGTCGGGGGTTAAAGAAGAATCATTCTTTTTTAAGAATGATTCTTTTATAGCTTCCATACCGACAACGAAGTCGCCTTTCGACAACTTAATTCCCCGGACGCCGATGGTGTCGCGGCCTTGGGGCCGGGCCTCTTTTTCAGCAAAGCGGATGGATTTGCCTTGATTGGTGACCAATAAAATATCGTCCGAGCCAGTGGTGAGCCGGGCCCAGACGAGTTCGTCACCAGTTTCTAATTTAATGGCTGTCAGACCGTTGCGGCGGATGTTAGCGAAATCTTCAAGGGAAGTTTTTTTAACAGTGCCGTTTCTGGTAGCGAGGAAAACGAATTTGTTCTCAGTTTTCGACTCACCGTTCACAGCATAGGTTAAGACTGATTGGACGGATTCGCCCTGCTCGACGTTGATGAGGTTGACGACGGCTTGACCTTTGGATTGGCGGGACCCTTCGGGCAGCTCGTAGACTTTTGTTTGGTAAACTTTGCCTTTGTTGGTGAAGAAGAGAATATTATCATGGGCCATGGTGGACACCAGTTGGTCAATTTCGTCCTCTTCTTTAGTGGTCATACCGGTGACCCCTTTGCCGCCGCGGGCTTGAGCGCGATAGGCGGAAGGTGAAAGTCGTTTGACATAGCCGGTTTTGGTGACAGTGACGACCATGGGATGATTGGGAATGAGGTCTTCCTCAGCAAACTCACCGACCTTGCCTTTGACCACCTTGGTTCGCCGGTTGTCACCGAAACGTTCTTTGGTTTTGAGAAGTTCGGTCCTAATTACCTGGAGAATTTTTTCCGGATGGGCCAAAAGGTCTTCAAGATAGGCGATGGTTTCGCGAATCATGGCCAGCTCATCTTCAATTTTTTGCCGTTCCAGGGCTGCCAAGCGGCGAAGCTGCATATCCAGAATGGCGGTGGCCTGAAGGTCGGAGAGCTTGAAGCGGTCCATAAGTTTCAGTTTGGCCGTGTCAGCCGACTCGGCTTTTTTGATGATGGCGATGACTTCATCAATGTTGTCGACGGCAATTTTCAGGCCTTCAAGGATATGTTCCCTGGCTTTGGCCTCTTTTAACTCAAAGACGCTTCTTCTGGTGACCACGTTTTGGCGGTGTTTCAGATATTCATCGAGGATCATTTTGAGGGTCAAAGTTTGGGGAGTTTGGTCAACAAGGGCGACAATGTTAACGGGGTAGGAGGTTTGCAGTTCTGTGTGTTTGAAGAGGTTATTGAGGACTGATTGGGGCCGGGCATCCCGCTTAAGCTCGATGTAAACTCTTACTCCCCGGCGATCAGACTCATCACGAAGGTCGGCAATCCCTTCAATTTTTTTATCTTTAACCAGGTCGGCGATGCGGGCTACCAGGTCGGCCTTGTTAACCTGATAGGGAATTTCGGAAACGATGATGGCTGACCTGCCTGCCGGCGAGGCAGGTTTTCCGCCGGCGATTTCTTCGATTTCCGTTTTCGCGCGAATGGCAATTTTTCCTTTGCCGGTGGCATAGGCAGCCGTGATTTCCTTTTGGTCATAGATGATGCCTCCAGTCGGAAAGTCCGGGCCTTTAATGTAGTCGAGGAGATCTTCGACGGTCGTTTGGTCACTTCCCTTGTCGATCAGGTGGACGAGAGCATCGACGACTTCAGAAAGATTGTGGGGTGGAATTTTGGTGGCCATGCCGACAGCAATCCCGTCAGCGCCCATTAACAATAAGTTCGGAAGTAAGGCCGGGAGGAAGACAGGTTCCATGTCGGTGTTGGAGTAATTCGGGACGAAGTCCACAGTGTCTTTTTCAATATCCAAAAGAAGATATTCGGAAATGGCAGCCAGCCGGGCTTCGGTGTAACGCATGGCGGCTGGCGGGTCGCCGTCCATGGAACCAAAATTGCCCTGACCGTCGATTAGGGGGTAGCGCAGGGAGAAGTCTTGGGCCATGCGGACCAGGGCGTCATAGACGGGAATGTCGCCGTGGGGATGAAAGGTTTTTAAAACTTCGCCGACGACCGCGGCGGATTTTTGATATTTGGAGGTGTGGTGCAGTCCGACTTTGTGCATGGCATAGATAATCCGGCGGTGCACCGGTTTGAGGCCGTCCCTGGAGTCGGGCAGGGCCCGGGCGACGATGACGGACATGGCATAGTCGAGGTAGGCCGATTCCATGGCATTGGTGATTTCGGTCGGACGGACGAGGCCGTAAGGGGTTTTTTGCTCAGCTATTGGCGGGGTGTCTTTTGGGTCTTGATCCATGGTCGAAATTTACACGAATTTGTTTCTAATTAACACTAACTAAAATAGCCCTTGCGGGACACAGTAATTCTACTACATTTTAGGCTGTCAAGAAAGGGGAAAAGTGGCTATTTTGAAGGTGATTTTCAACCAGAGAGTTGGTTTTTAATTTCGGATAGAAGATTTTTCAAAAAGACGACGAGGAACTCTAAAAGTTGGCGCAGTTTGAGAGAAAGATCCGGGGCGGCTTCGTTAATTTTTTCTTTGGCAGGTTTTTCGATTTCTTGGGTTAAGCTTTCGGCCATAGATGGAACTAGAGACCGGAGTGAGAGTATTTGGGATGGATTTTTTCCAATTTCTCGAGTTTTTCTTCCAATTTGATGTCTTTTGCCCAATCTCTTCTCATTGATGATTCGGCGACCATGAATTCCCAAATTCCCATTTGAGATGTTTCTTCAGCCGCTCTTCGAGCCCTAGGAGTTCCTCATTGAAATTTGGTTTTTGCTTTGGGGAATTCTTCTTCAGAGCTCTACCCTACTCTTTTCGAAAAATTTGTAAAGAAGACAAAGTGGGTCAAGGGTTGAGGTTGGAAAAAATCCATTGACGCGAAAAAATGCCATGGCATAAATTTGCGTCAATCACGGTACCAATATTAGGGCGAGCAGAGACAAGGTGCTTAGGAGTTGGTTGGTGGTCGTAATTTCAGATATTCCCTAATATGTTGGTCGTTTTTAAGAAACTCTTTTATGTTTGGTAAAACAGCTCTTTTGACAGCCCATGCAGCCGTAAGGAGAAACATAAGCAAAGGTACAGTCGCCCAGGAAATATCAGGAACTTTTTCTGGATTCATTTTTTAAACTATACTATTAATCCGGCTAAAAGCAAAGCCACGATGTTGGCGACTTTAATCATGGGGTTAATGGCCGGGCCGGCGGTGTCTTTATAGGGATCCCCGACCGTGTCCCCGGTGACGGCGGCCTGATGGGCGGGAGATTTTTTGCCTCCCAGTTTGCCGCCCTCAATATATTTTTTGGCATTATCCCAGGCGGCACCGCCGGTGGTCATCGAAACCGCCACAAATATTCCGGTAACAATGGCTCCAACAAGGAGTCCTCCCAAAGCGACCGGGCCCAGGAACAAACCAACAACAACGGGAACGACGACAGGAATCAAGGCGGGCAAAATCATTTCTTTAATGGCGGCACCGGTGACAATGGCCACGGCTTTACCGTATTCGGGTTGGGCAGTGCCTTCCATGAGGCCTTTGATTTCCTTAAATTGGCGGCGGATTTCTTCAACGATAGTGCCGGCGGCTTTGCCCACCGATTCCAAAAGAAGAGCGGCAAAAAAATAGGTCATTCCCCCACCGAGGAACAAACCCACAAGAACTTTGGGGTCGGACAAGGAGAACACCAACTGACCGATTCGAAGAGCGACCTCCTGGGTGAAGGCACCAAAAAGGACCAGGGCGGCCAATCCGGCGCTGGCGATGGCATAGCCTTTAGTGACGGCTTTAGTGGTGTTGCCGACAGCATCTAAAGCATCGGTGGCTTCCCGGATTTTTTCCGGCAGACCCGCCATTTCGGCAATACCGCCGGCATTGTCAGTGATGGGTCCGAAAGCGTCAATGGCGACGATTATTCCCGTGAGCGAGAGCATCGCGGCGGCAGCAATAGCCACACCATAGAGATTGGCGAGAGAGTAGGAAAGAAGGATGGCAAGAGATATAACCACAATAGGCGCGGCGGTTGATTTCATGGAAACGGCTAGGCCGGCAATAATGTTGGTTCCGTGGCCGGAGTTGCTGGCCTTGGCAATTCCTTGGACACTGGCATAGTTTTTTGAGGTGTAGTATTCGGTGATGACAACCATAAGGGCAGTGACACCCAGGCCAACGAGACTGGCCAGATAGAGGTTGAACCATGAATAAATCGCGTTATCGTTCATAAGAGCGGAGGTCAGTGGGTAGAAGGCAACGACGGCAATGACACCGGCCGTAATGAGTCCTTTGTAGAGCGCTCCCATAATCGAACGGTTTTTGCCCAGCCGGACGAAAAAAGTGGCGATGACGGAGGCGACGATAGAGACAGAACCTATTAACAGTGGATAGAGCGAAGCCTGCGGGTAGTGTGGTAAGACTAAGTTGCCCAGAAGTATGGCAGCAACCATGGTGACAACATAGGTTTCGAAAAGGTCGGCGGCCATGCCGGCGCAGTCCCCGACGTTATCCCCGACGTTATCGGCAATGACTCCGGGATTTCGGGGGTCGTCTTCCGGGATTCCGGCTTCAATTTTTCCGACCATGTCTGTCCCGACGTCAGCGGCTTTGGTGAAGATTCCCCCACCAATGCGGGCAAAGACAGAGATGAGTGATGCGCCAAAACCAAGAGCAACCAAGCGGACAATATCTCCGGGTAAAAGCAAAACAGCGGTTGTGGCGATGAGAGCCAGCCCGGCTACCATCAGTCCTGTCACCGATCCCCCGTCAAAACCAACTTTGAGGGCGGTAGCTAAACCTTTTTTGGCGGCTTCGGCCGTGCGGCTGTTGCTTCTGACGGAAACGCTCATGCCAACGATTCCTGAGGTGGCGGAAAGAGTGGCCCCGATTAGGAAAGCAAGCACAGGGACAGGACCATAGAAGAAATAGAGGCCGGCAGCGACGACCAAGGCGACCAGACCGACGACGGTGTACTGTTTTTTAAGATAGGCATTGGACCCTTCCAGAATGGCGGCGGCAATTTGCTGCATTTTCGGAGTGCCGGAAGGAAGGGCGAGGATTTTTTTAGTTTGATAGACGGAGTAAATAATGGCCAGAAGGCCGGCGAGGAAGGGAAAATAGATGAGATTATCCATACCCTTTGATTTTATACCGGCGATTTGGCCGTTTGCAAGGGCTAACTCACAAGGCTTTACCAGCAGATGAGGTTCCAGGGGAGGCAGGTCTTTTTGGACACCGGTGGTTGGTCACTGGGCTTTGGCAGGGGAAACGAAGGGACCGGAGGGGTGGAAATAGCAGAGGTGGGGTGGTTGCGGCATGATGAGGACCGTCATTTCTTGTAGACCTGATCATGGGTGCCGATGTCAAAAAAGAGGGCGCCGTTTTCCTCAAGAATATAGAGCATTCTGGTGTTTCTGTCGATGGATATGCTCCAGATGTTGTCCAAACTTCCTGTCAGTTTGTGGACACGAAGTGAGGGGTGGAAGTGGTTTGTTTGAAAAAGGATCAGTTGCTTTTCAATTTTTTGCGCTAACTGCCTGTCGCGGGCTTTAATTTTTTTCAGTTCCTTTTCCAGATCAGGGGAAATGGCAAAATCCATGCGTTGTTGCGGTTTAGAGCCTGTCAAAGTATTTTGACACGTTTGTGACCTTTACTGCTACTCTTTTTTTGGCCAGGGCCTTTTTGGCCTTCTTTGCGGAAACATCTGAAATCCGAAACGTGGGGAAGTCCAGGTCGGAAACGTCATTGAGAATAAGATGTTTGATATATCCGGAGAGGGGCATATCAAATCTTTGGGCTTTGCTCTCCAGATAGTCTTTGAGAGCCAGAGGGAGATTGAGTTTTATTTGGGATTGTTGGGTAACCATGAAGCTATGCTAGCACCAAAAGCAGGACTTGTCAAGGACTTTTTCTGGTGTTTCAGATATCAAGATTGGCCGTCTTGGCCCGGCTCTGGATGAACCTTTTTCGGGGCGGAACTTCTTCGCCCATGAGCATAGTGAAGATTTCGTCGGCCCGGGCGGCGTCAGCGATGGTAATTTTTTTTAAGATCCGGTTTTCGGGATTGAGAGTGGTTTCCCAAAGTTCGGTGGCGTTCATTTCCCCCAGACCCTTGTAGCGTTGGACGTTGA
The DNA here is from genome assembly GCA_964603445.1 of uncultured Gammaproteobacteria bacterium. GTDB lineage: Bacteria > Patescibacteriota > Microgenomatia > JAMCZE01 > JAMCZE01 > CAZRUW01. The sequence continues at coordinate 11,504 of CAZRUW010000038.1, forward strand.
GTTTGACGGTTGCTCCGAGGGTTTTGACAAATTGTTCTTTGTCTTCCTCGGAGTAAAGGTAGGTGACATTTTTATTGCCTACTTTTGTGACTTTCACAGGTGACTGGGCGTTTGAGTCCCTCGCTTGTCTCGCTTCGCTCGCAGGCGGACTCGGCATTCTGCCTCCGTCCCACTCCACTTTGTATAAGGGTGGAAGGGCGACATAGACGTAGCCCTTTTCCACCAGTGGGCGCAGGTGACGGTATAAAAACGTTAAGTACAGGCACATGATGTGACTGCCGTCGACGTCGGCATCGGCCATGATAATGATGCGGTGATATCGCAGTTTGTCAATATTAAACTGGTCGGAAATTCCGGCCCCGATGGCGATAATCAGGGACTTAAATTTGTCAGAATCGACAATCTGGTCGATCCTGGCCCGTTCGGTATTTAAGACTTTGCCAAAAAGTGGCAGGATGGCCTGGAATTTCCGGTCTCTCCCTTGCTTGGCGCTGTTGTGGACAAAGACTCCGGCCGCGAGGGCGAAATTATGAGTTTCGGGAACTTCCAGGTCATAAACGGCAATTTTTCTCTTGAGAGGAACAAGTCTTTTGATTCTGTGGTTGTAATGCTCGGCGGCTTCAAGAAATTTTTGTCTGTTTCCGCCGTAATATCGGTTGACTATGGTTTCATAACGCAACAACGACTTATCGTTCAGTTTCTTTCTTGTTTTTTCATAGTTTTCCGGACTTTTCGAATCATGAAGAGCTTTTAGAGCTTTTCGCACGTATGTTTTTCCATAAGCAAGTTTTCTTTTCGCGCGAAATTCCTTGGTCCATTGTTCGGCTGTTTTTCGCGCCCGCCAGCTTCTAAGTTGTTGGCTTTGCCACTCCTTAGTTGCCGTTTGGGAGAGCCACTTGCGCTGTTCGGGATGTTTTTCAAAATATTCTTTCACTCGTTGGGCCTGAAGGTTGCGGTTTTTGGGGTCGGCCCAGTATTTCTCCTGTGCTGAATTAAGTAGTTCGCTGTTTCTTTTTTGATACTGCGGATTGTTTTTGTAGAACTCTAAAAACTTTCTGAGCATAAATTCTTTATACTTGCTGTCGGCCCATTGTGTCTTGGCCCGATCGCTTAAGGCTTTTTTCATCGCTGGTGTGGACATCGCTTGGGCAATTTTTTTTCGAAATTCGGGAGTTTTGTGCAGAGCGGCGATTTTTGCTTTAACCTCCGGTTTGCCTATTGTGAACTCAACCAATTTTCGGTGAAGGTCCAGATGTTCTTTTTTGTCCAGACGGACAATGTTGTCGGGGTTGTTGTTTAGCTTGTTAAAATCTTTGTGGTGACGGTGGAAACCGGCAGTCGGATAAACGCCTTGTTGCGTGTTGTATTTGTCGGCCAGGAGATGAGTGAAGATCCAACGGTTTTCTCCCGGGTCGAAAACCAATTCGTAGCCTTCAATGGTGATGTGTTTTCCTATTTTTGAATACTGTCTGTAAAGAGGCATAATTGAGTCGTCCTTGGTCAAATCTTTTGCCGGTTTGTATTGCCCGTTGCGAAGCAGGAATTTGTGATCGGGTGTACATATAATTTTTTGGTCGTTGTCCAGAACCACTTTTATTACTTCTGATGATTTTTTTGTTTCCCGAACATTTTCTATCTTTTCTATGGCAATGTTTCCTTTGTTGTTGACGGTAAAACAATAATTAGTTTTTCCCGCTTTCTGCTCTTTAATTAAATTTTTGAAAGATAAACTTCGTCCATCGGCCAAGGCAATTTGGGTGTTGCCGGAAAAACAGCCTCCGGCAGAGTCGCCCTCGACGATGAACAGTTCGCTTTGGGCCGGGTCTTTTGACTGGCAGTCGGCTAATTTTCCCGGTAGGGCTGATCCCTCGAGAGCACCTTTCCTGATCACCGCTTCTTTGGCAGCGCGGGCGGCCAGCCGGGCTTTGGCGGCCAGAAAAACCTTTTCCAAAACGGCGCGGCCGTCGCGGGGATTTTCTTCGAAATAGGCGTCCAGAGCTTCTTTAACAACAGAAGCCACCGCCGGTTGGATTTCAGCATTGTTGAGTTTGGTCTTGGTTTGGGACTCAAACTGGAGTTTGTCTGCAGCCATTTTAACGTAGATGACAGCAGTAAGGCCTTCACGAAGGTCATCACCGATAAAGCTTTCAGCACCCTCTTTAATGGCGCCGATTTTTTTGCCATAGTCGTT
>CAZRUW010000039.1:0-5755 GCA_964603445.1 uncultured Gammaproteobacteria bacterium
TGGCTACCCATGCCCTTCATTACGGCACCGGCTGTTTCGAGGGAATCCGCGGCTATTGGAACGACCAAAAGAAGACCCTCTTTGTCTTTCGTTTAACTGACCACTACCAACGTCTGGCCCGGTCCTGTCAAACCCTCTCTATGAAGCTGCCAATGAGTGTGGATGGGTTATGCAAAATTACCATTGAACTCCTGCAGAAAAATGCCTGCAAAACCGGTGTTTACATCCGGCCCCTGGTCTACAAATCCGAGGAAAGCATTACCAAGTTTGATCTCAACAAACTGGCTGACGGTTTCGCCGTTTTCACCACGCCCCTGGGCCACTATCTGAATGTTTCCCAAGGCATCAAAGCCGCCACCACAACTTGGAAGCGGGTCGGGGCAAATATGATCCCGCCTTTTGCCAAACCCACCGGACTCTACCTGAACACCTGCCTGGCCAAAACCGAAGCCGGGGAAAAGGCGTTCGACGAAGCTATCCTTCTTAATACCGATGACTCCGTCTCGGAAGGCAGCGCCGAAAATATTTTTCTGGTCGAAAACGGCTTACTTTTCACCCCCAGCCTTGACCAAAACATCCTTGAAGGCATTACCCGAAATTCCGTCATCGAAATTGCCCAAAAAGAGATGGGGATGGAAACCATTCAAAGAAAAATCAAAAAAAATGAACTTGCAGAAGCCGAAGAAGTTTTTCTCACCGGCACCGGCGCGGAAGTAACCCCGGTAATCAAAATTAATAACACTAAAATAGGGGATGGGGAAGTGGGAAAAGTTACCTCCCGGCTCCAAAAACTCTATTTTGCCATCATCCATGGGCAAAACCCCAAATACGCTCGCTGGCTGACAAAAGTTTAACGGAACTTCCTTCACCATCCTGACGATCTTACATCCTTATGTGTAAAGCTATTTTTGAACTCCGCCTTTGGCGGGGCTCGAAAAGAACACCCGGCGAAGCCGTAGGGTTTCATTTCACCCCCGGGGTGTTAACAAAAGCCAAGTTGGCAAAAATGCTAAAATACCCCTTATGGAAAAAGATCTTACCTTCCAAAACTCCAAAGGCAATAAACTGGCCGCCATTCTCACCGACACCGGCAATCGGAACTTTGCCCTGGTCATGGCGCACGGCTTTCCCTCGAACAAGAACACCAAAAATAATATCACCCTGGCAAAAAGGTTGGCAAAAAAGGGAATAGGCTCATTCCGCTTTGATTTTTTCGGCATGGGAGAAAGTGATGGAAACTTTGCCGATATTACCATCAGCGAAGCTGTTGATGACACCTTGCAAGCAATTGCTTATGTCAAAAAACAAGACTATAAACACATCGGTCTTTTGGGATCCAGCTTCGGCGGCTTTGTTAGTCTTCTGGCAACAGCAAAAATTTCCGACTTGGCATTTCTGGCCTTAAAGTCACCCGTATCAGACTATTTGGCTCTCGAAAAATACTACTTCACCCAAGCCCAACTGGAGGACTGGAAAAAACGCGGCTACCGAGAAGTTGACGACCATGGGCAACAAAAAAAACTGAACTATTTCTTCTTTACGGACTTGCAAAAACACGACGGATACGCCGCCGCCCGAAAAATCACCATTCCAACTTTAATTGTTCACGGCAACAAAGACGAGATTGTGCCTTACTCGCAAAGCCAAAAACTGGTCAAGAAACTTTCAAATGGCACATTAGTAACAATCGACAGAGCTAATCATCGCTTCACCACAAGCCCGGCCCACACCTCCCAAATGCTCTCCGCCATCACCAATTTCGTGGTAAAACAAGGCCAATAATTCGTGCCCGTTGCTCCCTGGATTGTCACAACAACATTCCGCTTAGCCTCGCAAGATTCGCAAGATGAGATCTCAAAAATACTCGAAAATATTTAAAATAGCCACCTTCACTAAAATCAGACTAATAGATTTCACCCTATCATGGCTATAAAATTTCAATAACTCTCGCGTCTTTCGAAAACCCGATCATTATAAAGACATATATCATATATCAGCCAGCCTCACAGGGTCTCTCCCTGCGAGGCTAAGATCAACCACCATCGCACAAAAAACTACCTACTCATGTTTTTTAAAATCAGACCGTGAAACTGTATCTGTTTACGAGAGAGGAAAGGGAAATAGAGAGAGAAAAAAATTAATCAGACCCGCCTTAGTAATGTTGTCCCACTTCATTGGATCATTTTCTCACACCACTAACAAAGATGTTGCCATGTAGTGAAACAGCAACCAAAACGCTGTAGAATAAACCCATGGACAAAATTGACGAACTTTTAACCAGGGGAGTGGAAAAGATTTACCCTTCCCGCGAAGCCTTGGAGAAAGTTTTGCGCTCGGGCAAGAAACTGCGCCTCTATCAAGGCTTTGACCCCACCGGCACTCGACTTCACATTGGACACGCCGTGGCCTTCCGAAAGCTCCGTCAATGGCAAGACCTGGGCCACCACGTAATCTTCCTAATTGGGGATGGCACCGGTCAGGCCGGTGATCCTTCGGGCAAAAAAACGGCCCGGGAGAAATTTATGACCAGAGAAGAACTTCGGGCTAATGCTAAGGACTATGTCATGCAAGCCGGAAAAATCGTCAGGTTCGACGGAGAAAACCCAGTAGAGATTCTCTACAACAGCGACTGGCTAAACGCGCTCAAGCTCGTTGATATTCTCAATATCGCCCAACACTTTTCGGCTCAACAGCTTTTTGAAAGAGATATGTTTCAAGAAAGGATTAAAAGGGGAGAGACTGTCAATCTTCGAGAGTTCCTGTATCCCTTACTGCAAGCCTACGATTCAGTTGCCATGAACATTGACCTGGAAATGGGGGGGTCTGACCAAACTTTCAACATGCTTTGTGGTCGAACTCTAGTTAAAGCCATCCAGGGAAGAGAAAAATTTGTCATGACAACACCTCTCCTGACTGACGCGAGCGGTAATAAGATTGGCAAATCAGAAGGAAACGTCATTGGAATAACCGATGAGCCTCCGATCCTCTTCGGAAAGATTATGTCTCTTAGAGATGATGCCGTTTTGCCCTGTTTTACCCTCGTAACTACCTCGTCATTAGAAACTATTGGTCAAATTGAAAAACGGCTCCAGTCAGGTGAAAATCCCATGATTCTGAAAAAAGAACTGGCCTTCCAAATTGTCTCCGAATTGCACTCACCTGAAGTTGCCAAAAAAGCCCAAGAGGAATTTGAAAAAACTTTCCAAAAAGGGGAGTTGGGAACTGCTGACATTCCCAGCCACCCAGTAACCCAGTTACCCAATAACCCCATAAATTTAGTCTCACTAATACAACAGTGTATTAGTGTGAGCAAATCAGAAGCCAAAAGACTCCTGGAACAAAAAGCAGTTGAACTAAACGGAAAACTGATAGGGGAACCGGAAATAAAAATTTCCGCCGGTGACGTAATCCGCATCGGCAAGAAAAAATTTGTCAAATTTGTATGAGAATTGGGATTGTCGGCAGCATGCACCACACGGAGAAAATGATAGTACTGAGAAACAAATTGCGCAAGCTAGGCCACGACGCTTTCCTTACAACTCTTGCAAGTCCATTCGTTGGCAAATCTGACGACGAAAAAGAAAAAATCAAAATAGATCAGAAAAACAACCAAGACGCCATAAGAGAATTTTGGCGACTAATGCAAGGAGCTGACGCCATTCTTGTTGCTAATTACGACCGAAAGGGTATTAAAAACTATGTTGGAGGTAACACTCTCATGGAAATTGGTTTCGCCCATATACTAAATCAAAAAATATTCTTACTCAACCCAATACCTGAAATTGATTTTTTCAAAACAGAGATAGAAGCTGTCCGACCGACAGTCATACAAGGCAACTTAAAAAAAATAAAGTAACAAATGAACTTTTTTCGAAAACACGAACGATTCCTGAAAATTCTCATTGCCGTTTCGTCCATCGCCCTGGTGGCTTCTTCCCTCCTGCCGCTTCTCTCCCTTCGGTAGTAAAATCAGCCCATGGAGAAGTTAACCTTGACAACACCTGTTTCCAAACTCTACCTGGTCGGGCCAGCCTATGCCCGAAGATTGGAAAAACTGGGAATCAAAACCATTCGGGACCTTCTGTATCACCTGCCTTTCCGCTACGAAGACTATTCCGTCGTTTCAAAAATATCTCAGCTTCAGGAAGGGGAGACCGTCACCATCCAGGGTCAGGTTCTGGAAATTAAGAACATTTTCACTCCGAGGGGTTTTGCTCTCCAGCAAGCCAAAATCCAGGATGACTCCGGAATCCTCAACGTCGTCTGGTTCAATCAACGGTTCCTGACGCGGACCATCAAAAAGGGCGATCAAGTCAGCCTCTCGGGCAAAGTCAAACGCTCCGGCAACAAACTTCAGATGGAATCACCAGATTATGAAATAATCCGCCAGCTTCAAGAGACCTCCCCTCTTAAAGCTAAAACCGTCCACACTGGGAGGCTGGTGCCTATCTATCCCGAAACCGCCGGCATCTCCAGCAAATGGCTGCGAAGCCGCATCCACATGCTTATCAGAAATATTGGAGAGATTGGGGATATCAGGGAATATCTGCCCCCGGAAACCATAAAAGAAAACAAATTAATGGATCTGAAAGAAGCTGTTACCCAAGTTCATTTTCCCGATAATCCAGAGTTAGCCAAAAAAGCCCATGACCGCCTGGCCTTCGACGAGCTCTTAATCTCCCAGCTTGAAGCAAGGGAGCGAAAAGAAGAGCAGCTGAAAAAAACGGTCGGCAACAAATTCAAAATAGTGGAAATCCGCGACAAACTGGGCCAGTTCGTCGAAAAACTGCCCTTCACTTTGACGCGGGCTCAAAAAAATGCCGTCAATGAAATCTATAAAGATCTTGCCTCCGAAACTCCCATGAACCGCCTCCTGCAAGGTGATGTCGGCTCCGGCAAAACGGTCGTAGCCGCTCTGGCCATGTTGGCCACCTATCTTAACGGCTACCAGTCAGTCTTAATGGCACCAACAGAAATTTTGGTCCAACAACACTACAATACATTACTTAAGTTACTTAAGGTACTTAAGATAGGAGTCGGAATAGCCACTTCCTCCAAAAAAGACTATACAGGCTATGATGTGGTTGTTGGCACCCACGCCCTCCTCTCAGAGGCATTGAATTTCAAAAAACTCGGATTGGTCGTCATTGATGAACAACACCGCTTTGGGGTCGAGCAGCGGGCTAAGTTAACAGCTAAAGGACAAAATCCTCACGTTCTCACCATGACAGCCACCCCCATCCCCCGGACCGTGGCCCTCACCCTCTATGGTGACCTTGATCTCTCCATCCTGGACGAAATGCCCATCGGCCGGATTCCCGTTAAAACCTGGGTTGTCCCGACAGAAAAAAGGGAGGCGGCCTACAACTGGATCAAAACCCAAGACTCCCAAACCTTCATAGTTTGCCCGCTTATCGAAGAATCAGAAGTGGAAACCATGAAAGAGGTTAAAGCCGTCAAGGCTGAATATGACCGCCTTTCCAAAAATGTCTTTCCCGACCTTAAACTCGGTCTCTTGCATGGCCGTCTCAAATCCCAAGAAAAAGACGCCGTCATTAAAAAATTCCGGAACCGCGACCTGGACATCCTAGTAGCCACTCCGGTCATCGAAGTCGGCCTGGACATTCCTACGGCCAACATCATTATCATCGAAGCCGCCGACCGCTTTGGCCTGGCCCAACTCCACCAGCTCCGTGGCCGGGTCGGCCGTTCGGACCTCACGAGCTACTGCTACCTGCTCGGCGACCCCCCGTCC
>CAZRUW010000040.1:0-3630 GCA_964603445.1 uncultured Gammaproteobacteria bacterium
ATGCTACAAAATCGTGGAAGAGGGGTATACACCAAGACTGTTGAGGCAATCTACAAGGACAGTAATTCCTCAAAACCCATCAGGTTCGATTCTTTTTCCGATCTTCTTTTGACTTCAATCTTCTCTCCCGACTTGTCCGAAACCACCAGCCGGTACGGAATCCCAATTAAATCCGCGTCGGCAAATTTTTCCCCGGCGGTTACCCCTTCCCGATCATCAAATAATACTTCCTCACCAGCCTCACTCAACTTGGTATATATTTCTTCAGCTTTTTCCCTAACCGCTAACTGCTTACTGCCAACCGCTATCAAGTGAAACTTATACGGCGCCACCGCCTCCGGCCAAACAATCCCTTTGTCATCATGATGTGTTTCCACAATAGTCCCAACCGTCCTCTCAATTCCAATTCCGTAAGCGCCGGTCAACATCGGTTTTTTACTCCCATCCCTATCAACAAAATAGGACTTGTGGGCCTTGGAATAAAAGTCACCGTAGGAAAACACGTGGCCAAATTCAATGGCCCGAACATGCTTCAGTTTCCCCGACTCACACCTTGGACACTTCGCCCCATCGGGCGCTGAGGCGATATCACCCACAACATCAGTCTTGAAATCTCGTCCGTAATTGACATTAATTGGGTCCGTTGTCTCAGTCTTGTACCCCCCATAAAGATTTTTTGCTTTCACCACAACCTCATCAGCCACACAAATGATTCGCCCATTCTCGTAGCCCCACGAGTGGACAAATCCCGATTTTGCCCCGAAACTTGCCAAATCTTCATCAGTTGCCGCCTCAAGCTCGTCGTCCATTCTCAAGGCCCGGAGAAGCTTTGTCTCGTTAACTTCCAAATCGCCAGTCACCGTGGCTATGATTATTTTGCCCCCTGAAGTTTTATAGACCACATTCTTGATGAATCTTTCTGCCGGCAGGCCGTAATGCCTGACCAATTCCTTAATTGTTGCCACTTCAGTGGGCAAATCAACAACCTGGTAGGGCTTAACCTCCTCAGACCCGTTAATCTCCTTGCGAACAAACTGCGCCTTCTCCAGATTGGCTGCATAATCACACGTGTCGCATCTTACAATCGTATCTTCCCCAAATTCTGCCTCAATCATAAACTCATGAGAATAATCTCCTCCCAAGGCTCCGTTATCAGCCTCGACCGGAATCGCTCTCAAATCGAAATCTTTCGCAATTTTCCCATAGGCATCATAAAACTTCCGGTAACTTTTGGCAAAACTTTCCTTATCCACATCGAAGGAATAGCCGTCCTTCATCAAAAACTCTCGCAAGCGTAAAAGTCCTCCCCGGGGTCGCTTTTCGTTGCGAAACTTCAGCGCAAATTGATGAATCAAAATTGGAAGGTCTTTATAGGAAGGATTAAAACCTCCAACCATCTCTGACATCAACCCTTCGGCGGTGGCTGACATGGTAAACTCCTGTTCACTCCGGGGATCTTTGACTGTCAGCAAATTCTTTCCCCAAACAGTATCCCGTCCCGTTTTTTTCCAAATTTCTTTGGGGTGAAGCGTCGGGGTAGTTACTCTCTGCGACCCAATCGCCTCCATTTCTCTTTGGATAATATTCAGGACTTTTTCAAAAACGCGATAGCCCAAAGGCAAAAATTCATATCGCCCTGCGACCAACTCCCGGATAAATCCCCCTTGGACCAATAACCGATGCGACGCCAATCTCGCTCCCGCCGGTGCTTCCCTGATTGTTTTTCCGAAAAGTTGCAAGTAGCGCATACTCCTAATTCAGATTAACAAACATTGGGGTCTTCCTGTCAAACTTCGCCTTAAAACCGGCCATTTTAAACAACTTGTGCCGATCAGTCACAGCCAAAACCTGATGGATCCCCAATTCTCTGGCCTTTTCAAGACACTTACTTATAAGTTTACCACCGACACCCTGATTTTGATATTCGGGTAAAACTACCAAAGATCTTATTTCCGCCAATTTCCGGCTATAGATGTCTAAGGCGGCACAACCAACAACATCCCTTTGCTCAACGTCAACAAAAAAGTTTTTGACGGCCTCGCCCAGCTCTTCGTGTGACCGAAGCAAAACCTTTCCGTTTTGGGACCCAATTTTAATGAGCTCCTCAATCTTACCAAGATCTGATAATCTGGCTCGCCTAATCATATTAATACCCCCATTAAATTCTTTGGATCATCTATGGCCGGAGTAAAATTCTTCTCTTCCCCTAAATGATATTTTTCGCAAAGTTCATAGATAAGCCAGAGTGCAGAATAATCTTCCAAGGCAATACCCACCGAATCAAAAAGCGTTATTTCTGAATCGTTTCCCCGTCCCTTCTTTGTTCCACTAACCAACTCGTATATTTCCGCACGCACCAATTTCTTTGCTTCACTCTTAGTCAGCCTTTGAATCTCTCCTTCAATAAAAGACTGGTCAAAATATTCCACCACAACCCGGGCGCGGGAAAGAATTGAAATTTCCAATTCTGTTTTCCCAACCGTATCCCCGCCCAAAGCGTTGATATGAACTCCGGGTTTTACCCAGCTGTTTTTAAGAACATCAACATTCGCTTTGCAGGCAGTAACGGTGGTAATAATATCTGCTCCTTTAACCGCTTCCTTGGCGCTTTTGCAGCAGGTAAGTTTTAAGCCTGAATTTTCCATATTCCTCTCAAATTTGTCCATAGCCCCTGAATCAATGTCAAAAAACCTGACTTCCTCGATGTCTCTCACAATTTGCATGCCTCTTGTTTGGAACTCGCTTTGCGCCCCGGTGCCAATAATGGCCATCACCCTCGAATTTTTACGGGCCATTAAATCCGTTGCCAGGGCAGACATGGCTGCCGTCCTTAACGCCGTCAAAATTGTCATCTCTGGACAACTGACCGGTCGCTACCACCGTTTGCAGCCTAATATCTGGATTTTTTGGATGACAATTCACCTACTTAAACGAATAGTAAAGTTGGTTATCACAAATAGGCATCAGCTCCAAAACACCTCCAGGTACATGCATGGCTGGCCGAGGCATTTTGGTAAATGCTTGCCAACGGCTAAAATCTCTTCTAAGAGCCGCTATTAAGTCACGCAAATAGTTATCCAAACCATAAAGGCGGATCAATTCTGTGAGTAATTCAACAGTGATTATTTTCATCTTGGCCACAAAAAAGCCCTCGCAAAAATACAAACATTATTTGTAATCTTACAAGGGCGTTCTTAGCGCTGTACCACCTTGTTTTGCTAATTAGACGTTAAAAAATCCCCAACCGTCCGGGGACTTAAAAACAAGCTTACTAGCCTTATTAAGTGCTCCGTTCCCTTCAATTTCTCTCAGGGCAAGTCCGACACACTTTGCCTCATTTTTACAGTTTGGCTTCTGGAACAGCTTTCACCCTGAGTTTATCGAAGGGCTTCGCAGTCAGCTCAGCGGCGGGAAACCGCTTCCACGCTTTTATTCAAACATCCGTATTTTAGCTTATTTAACTTTCTTGTCAAGACAAAACCTGGAGCCAATCAAAGCCCTTTGCAAGACCACCTCTTGCAAAGGGCGCTGCCAAGCCCAAAAATTACCCTGGCAAATAGTCAAGTTTCCACTGCCAGTTCCCGGACTTCCGGCCGGGGCGGTTCAGCCGGGCTTCACTGCCCAAATTTA
>CAZRUW010000041.1:0-4349 GCA_964603445.1 uncultured Gammaproteobacteria bacterium
GCTTTATCGTGAACCCGTTCTGGTGGAAGAATTTATTGACGGTCGGGAACTGCGCGCGAGTATTGTTGGCAATGGAAAAAATAGGGAAGTCTTACCGATTTCCGAATTGGTTTTCGGAAAAACCTTTAAAAATAAATTCAGGGTTTTTGATTTTTCGGCCAAGTGGGCGCCTGGCACCGACACCTACGAAGACACTTACGCGGTTTCCCCGGCAAGAATAGCAAAAGACGTGAGACAAGAAGTTGTAACTATTTCTCTGAAAGCCTTTGAGGTTACGGGTTGCTCTGACTATGGCCGGGTGGATATTCGCCTTGACAAAAATAACCGGCCTTACATTTTGGAAATTAATGCTAATCCGGCCATTGGCCCCGATGACGCTTTTGCCACCTCGGCTAAATCCGCCGGTATAAGTTATGGTGATCTTTTGGACATGATTGTCGACACAACCATTCTTAGAAATAAGCAAGTTTCCAGACTCCCAATTCTATCCTTTCAAGATATAGAGCTCTCCACCGCTTTGTCTTCATGACTATTGTTATTGTCTTCAATCAAGAATCAACAAGAGATTCAAAAGACAAAGAAAATTTAGTGGCTGATGATTCTGTCGTCACCGCCAAAGCTATTGCCAAAAACCTTCAATCTCTTGGTCACCAGATCAGCCTCTTCGAGCTAACAAAAAAATCTATCCCTGAACTTTTCCGAATGTCACCGGATCTTTTTTTCAATCAAGCTTGGGGCATTGGCAATGATGAAAACAGTGAAGATCAAGTCACCGAACTCCTGGAAAAAACAGGAATTATTTATACAGGTGCCGACTCTAAAAACATCCGGCTTACTGGCAGAAAATCGGAAGTCAAAAAACTCCTCCAGACAAAAAAAATTGTTACCCCCGCCTTCCAACTGGTTTCTTCCAAAAATTTTTCTCTCAATCGCAAGCTTCATTTTCCCTTAATTATTAAACCCGACAGTCAGGATTGCAGCCTGGGGATCAACCAAAAATCCGTGTTTAGATCAGCACAAAGAATCGATGACCAAGTTGAAAAACTTTTTGACCATTTTAAAGAACCGGTTCTAATCGAAGAATATATTTCTGGACATGAACTCAGCGTGACCGTCTTAGGTAATGGACAGAAAGCCGAGGCCTTGCCAATTTCCGAAATAGTTTTTGGTCATTCGTTTGCAAACAAGTATAAAATTGTCGATTTTGCGGCTAAATGGGAAAAGGGAACCAGCGCTTATAAGCAAACTAAAGGAGTTTGTCCGGCTCGTATAACAGACAGAAAAACCAAACAGATTCAAACAATTGCCCGCCAAGTATTCCTGGTTACCGGCTGTCGCGATTATGCCCGGGTGGATTTTCGGCTGTCAGACAAAAACGTCCCGTATGTTCTTGAAGTCAACACGAATCCGGCAATTGGTCCGGAAGATGGAGCTGTTCGGTCAGCCAAAGCGGCAGGCTATTCCTACCCCGAATTCTTGGATAAAATTGTCCGGGAAGCTTGTCTGCGAGGCTGAAAACGAGTAGAATAGCCGTATGACTGTCCTCAAGGCCAAAGCCCTCCAAAAAGGCGACACTGTCGGAATAATTGCTCCTTCTGAGCCGATTATAAATAGCAAAGATTTGGAAAAAACCAAGCTCTATCTTGAGCGTCTGGGCTACAAGGTAAAAGCCAGCCCACATCTGTCGGAAGCCGTCGGTGACTATGTCGCGGGGTCAGCGGAACACCGAGCTGCCGATTTTAACTGGGCCTTTTCTGATCCGGAAGTCGCTGCTGTTTTTGTCGCTGTCGGGGGCATGGGAGCATCCCAAATTTTGGAGCAGATAGATTTCAGCCAAATTAAAAAAACACCCAAAATTTTCGCTGGCTACTCGGACGCGACCACTTTGCAACTGGCCTTGCTCGCCGGAACGGGACTGGTCACCTTCCATGGCCCCAACGCCCTGTCCTTGCCCGAATATAAAATTACCGGCTACACGCTACCAAGCTTTTGGAAAGCCCTGGCCGCAACCGGTTCCGGCATGGTAATTGAACCCCAATCAGAGTGGCAGGGCCTTATCGCCGGTTCTGCCGAAGGAATCCTTGTGGGCGGAAATTTAAGCTGCTTTTGTAAACTTTTGGGAACAACTTGGGATCCGGTCAAAGAAAGTCCCAAGATCTTTGGAAAAACTGCCAAATACCTTTTTTTCTGGGAAGAAGCCAACGAACATTTCAGCGAGGTAATGCGCAGTCTTTGGCAGCTGCGAAACAGCGGATTTTTTCAGATGATTTCCGGGATGATTGTCGGCAAGCTGACAGATATCGCCGAGAAAGATTATAATGACTTTCCGCACAAAAAAGATCTCCTCCGGGAAATTTCCCGTCCGTTTGGCTTCCCCATTCTCTATGGGGTTGATTTTGGCCATGATGTGCCCCGGGCTACCATCCCCATCGGTGTCAATGCCGCTATAGATACCAAAACCAAAAGGTTCGAGATTCTGGAACCATTGGTAATCTGATGCTTGACTGGCTATATCCGCAAACTGTTGAGGTTATTAAATCCAAATATAACGGGGAAATTAAAGTTGGAAAATTTCGGGGAAAATACTCAGTGTGGGTTGGCGGCTTTGAGCAATCCGGTTCCGTCTATGTCGAAAAAATTTGGCGCAAGGCTTTAAGCAACTTAACAATAAAAGGGTGTGGCAAGGTTCTGGTTCTCGGTCTTGGATGTGGCACAGTTATCCCCCTGGTTCTAAAAAAATGTCCCAAGGCAAGCATTGTAGGCGTCGATATTGACCAAGTAATGATTGATCTTGGCAAAAAATACTTCGACCTGAACAAATATAAAAACTTGAAAATTGTTCAAGCTGACGCACTTCAATACACTAGTGTATTGAAGCAAAAATTTGATTTAATCATGGTGGATATCTATCAGGGCGAGAAAAAAGGGGAACTTAAAGTCCCACAAAGACTTCTGGCAAGAAACGGCGTCATTATTACAAATAACCTTGATTCCAAAAAACTCATAAACACCATAAGATTTCAAAGATGACTATCCCTGAACCAGTTTTACCAGGGCATCGTTCAATCCTCTTGACAGACGAAGAAGCATCTCCTGATCAAAAGAAACTTCCAGAGGCAAAGCCTGCCGGTCCTTGGGATGAACAATAACAATGACCGACTGTCTTTCTCCGGGCTGAATATCAATATCCTCGAAATTCGCGTGGGCCACCGTCAACATAGCCCGGTCGTCTTCACCCCAAAGATCTTCGTGTCGTGTTCCGCCTTGCGAAGCCACTTTTGCCGCTCTGGCGACAGCATAGGTTTGGACAGCCAGTTTCCATTTATCAAGCCTGCCGGGGTCATAGGTTTTTAAATCTCTGGCTAAATAACCCTTTTCTATCGAATGGGCCAAAAAATCAAAAACATGAACCAGAGTTATTCCCAGCCAACTGACGGGGAAAAGGTGTTTTGATTCGATGTACAAAGGTGAGGACATCAGAGTCTCATCTCTAACAAGGGATATCGCAGCCGGACGACTGGCAGCGGCAATCCTTCGGTAATCCGGTTGGGGCAGCAAAAGCGTCAGTTCGGAGACAGTGAACATTAAAGTCTGGGTTCCTCTTTTGGATCGGCCTCTTTCATCCCGGCCCTTAGCTTTCTGATCGTATTTTAAAGCGGCCGGAGATTGCTGGGCCAAAGCGGTTAAATTAATTTTCAAATCCGGGTCCAAAGGGGGTTGGGAGGCGGCCAGAGAGATAGCCGTTTCTACCAGCCTCACGTTTCTGCCGTTATGCGATTCATAAATATTTCTCACCAATTGGCGATACTCAGAGGGGACATGCCTGGCTTTGTAATAAGCTACAGCCATTTGGACAACCTGGTGCGTGATTTGGGCACTGACCAGTTCCAAAGGGTTTGCCTGGCCAACCGTGCCAATCATCTCGGAAGTCACTTTGCTCAGAGAGACTCTTCTCTTGTTATTTACAACCCGTCTAACCTCCGCTCCCTTGCGTGGGCGGATACTTTGGCGGTAAATAGAACTTTTTGCAGGTGGCAGGGCCTCAAATGTGTCGTCATCAATTCCGAGGACAAATTTACGGTGGAAGTCGTTGCGCCCCCGGTCATCACTGTCATCAAATTCCGCCATCCGTGTTAAAATGAGCAGGCGATGTTAAATTTTATCTCCCAATTTCTAAACTCTAACGACAAAGAAATCAAGAGGCTAAAACCGGTGGTGGAAAAAATAAACAGCCTGGAGCCTAAATCCCGGAAGCTGAAAGACTCTGAATTTCCTAAAGAGAGTGCAACATTAAAGTTACAGCTTGAACGCGGTCAGTTTCTTGACGACCTCCTCCCTGAAGCCTTCAC
>CAZRUW010000042.1:0-10850 GCA_964603445.1 uncultured Gammaproteobacteria bacterium
GTGTTTCGTGGAGGAAAAAATAGCCTAAGATATAGGTGAGAACGGGGACGAGCTGAAAAAGGGGGACAACAATGGAAGTGTCTTCACTATTGAGAGCATAGAAGTAAACAATGAGATTGAGAATGTTAATGGCGCCGAAGATGACCAGAAGAAAGATGTGCAATGACGGGGGAGTGAAAATCTGCGGGTTGAAGAGGAAGACGATGGGGGCGAAGCAGGCGTCAACAAGAGCAACGAGGACGGCGATGGCGCCAATGCCGAATTTTTGGAAATAGCGGTTGAGGACGAATTTGTCGAGGTGGTTGGAGACAGACCAAAGGAGAGGACCCAGGAGAGCAATGAGAAACCAGTTCATGAAGAGAGTTTAACAGAGAGCTACTGTGTCTTACAAGAAAGGTTGCGGGGAATCCAAGAGATCAGAAATTATT
The DNA here is from genome assembly GCA_964603445.1 of uncultured Gammaproteobacteria bacterium. Classification (GTDB taxonomy): domain Bacteria; phylum Patescibacteriota; class Microgenomatia; order JAMCZE01; family JAMCZE01; genus CAZRUW01. The sequence continues at coordinate 429 of CAZRUW010000042.1, forward strand.
TTCTAACCCCTTCCGCCATTCTCTACTCTGACGATTCTATAGCGAACAGGTAGGGTGCTGGTCTTTTTATTGGCCACGAAATCAAATTCTTGGCCAATTTCTTTTCCCTGGAGAAATTTGATTAGTGGTGCCCTGGAGGTAATCTTACCCTCTTCTGGTCTTGCCTGATCGTCAGGGACAATCTGGATAACGATTTCTTCTTTCGCTGGTGGGTTTGTAACAACAATACTCTTACCGATAAGTTCATCTGCCTGGGGAACGACAGATTTTTCACTGGCTTGTGAGGTTGCCATATTTTCGTGCTATTATACTTTAGTTAGTTATTAAATATTTTTAATGGGTCCTTTTGGCAAGCCAAGGAAGCCAACCACCGAAGATTGGGTAAAAATTCAGGGTGGAAAACCAGAAGTGGTGATGAATGGTGGAATTTTCCAGGTAAAGCACAAATATGAGGGCGGGGAAGGTATAGTTGTGCCTACCCAACCAAAACAACTAAAAGAAACAGTGATTATCGACCTAGAAGGAAAGCCAGTTGAGTTTCCAGTTGCCCTACTGAGAAGATTTCATGGTTTACCCTGCGAGACACGAAGCAAGAAAATGGGGGGGAAAGGTTACGAGAGGGAGTAAATTCGCTCCAGAAGTATCAATGGTGCGGCTAAATTGAACTAATGTGTTGGTAATTTCGACAGAATATCTTCTTGTAACAGGCTAAATCTTCAGTTAATCTTTCTTCTGGTTCGAATTTTGGCTATATGTCTCTTCTCTGTCCGTCCTGTAGTTCCCGACTGATTAAGTGGGGAAAGAGTCGTTCCGGTAAACAACGTTTCTACTGCTGTGTTTGTGGTCAGAGCCGACTGCGCTTTGGGGGACAAGTTCTTCGAAGAAGACGAATGTTTTTGTTGTTTCGGGAATATGTTCTTTATGGAGCCACTTACGAGAGACTTGCCTACCGCTCTGACTTTTCCATTCAAGATTTTAGGAGACAATTACAGGAAAGAGCTATTGATATGCCCCAAACATTTGTTATTTGCGGGGAGTGAAACAAATCCGAAATTATTTTCTCACTCTTTGAGATCCGGTTTCCATCATTTATTACCCTCGCCGGCAGGAACGTTCATTTTCCTCGTTGAAGCCTTAACCCAGGCCTCAAAAAACCCGCTATTAAAAGACTTTATTTTTGAACTTGCGAATACCACAAGTTCTACTGGTGGATGAGCAAGCTCGAAAAGAATACTTGGCGAAGCCACGCCAGACGTGGCAAAGCCGTCCGCCATTGGCGGACCACGGCCTTTAGCCGTGGAGTTTCATTGCAGATTTTTCGAAAAGAACTCCTTTAACGCCTCCAAGTCTTTTTTCTCCGGATCATAATGGTAGGTTGTTATTCCTACAGATTGGGCGCTTTTAACCGCCTCGGGATTATGTTCGAAATAAACAACATAATCTTTGCTCAGGCCATAATGTAGCAGTAAGGCTTCATAAAATTTTGGGTCAGTTTTTTCTGGGTCATGCTTGAGAGTAAAAACTTCGTAGGGCATTTTGTCGAGGTTCCATTCTTTGAACTGCTCATCATTGGCTCCGGTTACCAGGATTTTCCGGTTAGGAAATGTTTCCAAAAGCGCATACATCTCCTGGAAAATTTCATAAATTCCATCCCTCTCCACATCAAAAGCATCGACAGCATCCACAAGAATCGTTTTCATAAGTCTAATTTTAGCATAGTCTTAAACATAAACACATTCATAAAAAATATTTTCAAAAGTCGGTTAACCAGAAAAAACCTCAAGTTTTCTGGCAGGGCATTATTATGCCAAATTTCCGAGGCCAGTGTCAGAAAAAATTTCTGCCGGGAAACATTAATTTTTTGCCAGAGATTTTTGGGCTTTCCTTTAACCGCCATAATCTGGGAATCAGACGCGGCTATGAAGGAACAGTCTTTTGTAAAAATTTCCTCTTTTACTGCTCTGAAGACATCAGGAAACTGGCAAAAGGCATCATGGCAAACCACCACTCCGCCATCTTCCAGAAAGGGGAGCCAGAGTTGTAAATCCTTTTTTGCAAACTCATATTCGTGGAGCCCGTCAACATGTAAAAGGTCAATTTTTTTCAACCAGTTTTTATTGGCCGCTTTGGAAGTTTTTTGAATCGGAACAACTTTATCCTCAACTCCAAACATCCGCAAATTTTTCAAGAAAGCAAAGTAGGTTGGACGGACAATCCCAAAAGGGGTTGAACCCCTTTTTGTGGCGTGGGTTTGACCTTTATGGGGATCGATAGCGTAAATTTTTCCGCTTTTAAGTCCCAGTCCTAAAAAAACAGTTGACTTCCCCTGAAAACTGCCAATCTCCACAATAACGGCGTCTTTTGGCAAACCGGCCGCCAAATTAGTCAATAACCTGCCTTCATTTTCTGACAGCCAACCGGGAATATCTTTTAAAAAAGAATCATTCTTCAATAATAGTTTGGTCGTCATAGGTATAATACGTCTGAATGATAACAGAAGAGAAACAGTTGAACAAAGAACAAAAAGAAGCGGTTGAATTTAAATCCGGGCCACTATTAATAGTAGCCGGGGCGGGAACAGGGAAGACCACTGTGGTCACGGAACGGATAAAATGGCTCATCGGGAAAGGCCTGGCGAAACCGGAGGAAATTCTGGCTCTCACTTTCACCGAAAAAGCTGCCCGGGAGATGGAGGAACGGGTTGATCAAGCTCTACCCTACGGCACTTTCGGTCTGTGGATTTCCACCTTCCACTCTTTTTGCGACCGAATACTTCGAAATGAAGCCCTCCACATCGGCCTTAACCCCCACTATCGACTCTTGACTGAAGCCGAGACCTATCTTTTGGTCAAAAATAACTTTTGGAAATTCGCTCTTTCCTATTTCCGGCCGACAGGGAATCCTTACAAATTCATTGAGGGAATGATCCAACACTTCTCGAGACTTAAGGATGAGGATGTGGAGGTAGGGGAATATTTACGATTTGCTGACCAATATCAAGAAATAAAAGATAAGAAAGAAGAGAGAAAAAAGAAAGAAGAAATTGTCAAAGGGCAAGACGAAAACGAGGAGCGGCTAAAAATACATGAACTGGCCAGTGCCTATAAGATCTATGAAGAATTAAAACCTGCCGAGGGAGTTATGGATTTTGCGGACTTAATAAGTAATACCCTGAGACTGTTCCGGACGAGAAAGACTATTCTGGCCCGATACCAAAAACAATTTAAATTCATTCTTGTTGATGAATTTCAGGACACCAACTTCGCCCAGAATGAATTAGTAAAACTCCTTGTCTCAGACGGGAACAATATCACTGTCGTTGCTGACGATGATCAATCAATCTATCGTTTCCGCGGCGCTGCTATCTCTAACGTACTTCAGTTTCGCCAGGATTTTCCTAAAACTAAGGTCATCACCCTGACCCAAAACTACCGTTCCACTCAGGAGATCTTGGACCGGGCCTATGACCTGATCCAGCATAATAATCCTGACCGACTGGAAGTTCAAGAGAAAATTAACAAGAAACTAAGGGGAATAAGGGAAATCAGGAATATTGGGGAGAAAATAGAGCTCATATACACTGATCGGGTGGAGGAGGAAGCGGAACAGACGGTCGGGAAAATTAGGGAGATTGGGGAAAAAGACAGCCGGGAATGGAAAGATTTTGCGATTCTGGTCAGAGCGAACAACCACAGTGAGCCATTTGTTCGGGCCCTGGAAAGAGCCCGAATCCCATTCCAATTTTTGGGACCGGGCATGCTTTTTCGCCAGCCGGAAATAAAAGATTTAATTGCCTACCTCAAAGTTCTCTATGACTTTACCGACTCTGTCAGCCTCTATCGCGTTTTATCCATGGATATTTGGGGTCTCTCCCAACGAGATTTAATTTGGATACTCAACCATGGCAAAAAACTAAACCTCTCATTATTCGAGACGTTGGAGAATTTAATAAAGAATGATTCTTCTTCAGCCGTCGGAGGAATCAGTGACAAATCGGCGGAATCTTTAGAAAAATTTATGGCTATGGTCTGCCGGCACCAGGACCTTGTTCCCAAAGAAACCGCCGGACAAATTCTCTACTACTTTTTGGAAGATTCGGGCATCCTTAAGAATGTCGTGGAGTACAAATCCGCCCTCGAGGAGCGCCATGCTCAGAACATCACTAAATTTTTTGATAAACTAAAATCTTTCGAATCCACAAGTTCCGACGCCAGCATTTTTGCCGTTGTGGACTATCTTAATCTGGCTATGGACATGGGCGAAAGCCCGCTCGCTTCTGAAATCGACTGGTCGGAAAATAACGCGGTTAACATTCTTACCATCCATTCCGCCAAGGGCTTGGAATTCCCGGTTGTTTTCCTGGTTAATCTTGTCGAAGGACGGTTTCCGACCCGGGAGCGCAAGGAACAAATTCCTATTCCTGATGAACTAATCAAGGAAGTCCTGCCCCAAGGGGATTTTCATCTGGAAGAAGAACGCCGCCTCTTTTATGTCGGCATGACCCGGGCCAAAGAACGGTTAATTTTTTCAGCGGCCAACTATTACGGGGAAGGAAAGAGGGAACGCAAGTTATCACCATTTGTCATTGAATCAGGAGTAACTCCGTCACTCGTCACTAGTCATTCGCAATCACAAATACCCTTATTTGAATGGAACAAATCTACTGATATGCCAGTGACCAATGACGAATCACTAATGACCAAGGTAGACTACTTATCTTATTCGGCCATTGAAACCTTCAAAATCTGCCCGCTTCACTATAAACTTCGCGTCATACTGAAAATCCCGACACCCATGACCTCCGCCCAGGCCTTGGGCAACTCTCTCCACCTAACCCTCCGGGATCTCTACCACCCGGATGTCAAAAACAGGGATTGGAAAACGGCAGTGGAGATTTTAGAGAAGAATTGGATCTTGGAAGGTTATGGCAGCAAAAAGCACCGCGACGACACTTTGGATAAAGCTAAACGTTATTTAAAAAACTATCTGGAGTCGGATTTGCACAAAAAAGCCAATCCCATCCAGTTGGAGCAGCCCTTTGTCCTTCCTCTTCCTCCGTCAGCAGGTGAGAGTCCTTTGAAAATCGGGGGCAAGATTGACCGGGTTGACGATCTGGGAAATAGCGAGGTAGAGATTATTGATTACAAAACCGGGGAACACATTCCCAAACAAAAGGAAATTGATGAGAGTTTGCAAATGACCATTTATGCTTTGGCGGCCACTGATAAAGGAGGTCTAAATATTCCTGTTGACAAAATTCACCTCTCCTTTTATTTCTTTGACAACAACACGAAAATAACCACGGTTCGAACAGCTGAACAACTGGAACAGGCTAAAAAAGACCTGTTTGCCATCCGTGACGAAATCGAACACTCCGATTTTGCCTGTTCCGGCGGCTTAATCTGCGAAAAATGTGAGTTTAAAATGCTATGTAATTCTTAAGTTACCTAAGCCACTTAAGAAACTTAAACCAAGGGTAATTTGTCCAGCTTCCCGGATATTCCCTCACTTTTCCTCCCCACCCCATCTTAAATTTGGTAAATCCCTGCCAGTTCTTTGTTGATTTTGCATAACGTTCGTCATAGATTCCTTCCAGATCCAGATATTTCAGCCCCTTTTTCTGACAGAATTTGATAGCTTCCCAAAGTGTAAAGTAGGCCCCGCCCAGTTCGCGCCCTAACCTTGTATTTGCAGCGTACATATAGTGAGCAGTGTCCCCATACCAAACCAGAAGACAGCCAGCCACAATATTGTCTTCCCGGCGAAAGCCGGGATCCATCTCAATAGATTCCGGGGCAAACCCGGAATGACACAATAAAATTGCCGAATTGTTCGGCTGAAAGGCTCGATATAAATTTGTCACTTCCTTATGAATCGGCACCGACCAGTGGCCGATTTTCATCGTTTCCTGAAGCAGACGGTAAAAGTCGTTTATCAAGGTCTCTCCTTGCGAAGCAAGGGGAGACCTTATGAAAAGTCCGTTTTTGTTCGCCTTTCTGATTTCATATCTAGTGTCCTTTGGTAGATTAATATTTTTCAAATCTAAGCCCAGAGTTTTTGTCGGCGAAAGCGGCCAAGAGTCGCGGCGAAAACCCGAAGGGACTAGGTTCTGGGTTCTGGGTTCCAGTTTAGTTAAGATTGGATGGTATTTTTTGGCGATTTTCTTCAAAACATCAGTATCAATTTCATCAAACCGTTGAACTTTAATAACTGAAAAAAAGGAAAAAAATGGCAACTTTCTCACAAAGACATTCGTTGCCCCCGCTTTCTCCACAATCCATCCCAAAGATTCCATATACCGGGCGTAATTTTCTGATTGGCGAATACTTTTCATCGTAGGAAGCGGCGAAACTTCTCGGCTAAGGGATACAAGGAATATAAGGGAGATAGGGGGATATCCACCGTCGGCGGAAAAGTAACTTCCTTCCCTCCAAACCCTTTCTTGAAGCGGTAAATTCCCCACCAGGGGTCAGTTTCCTCCGGCCTGTTTTTATACGAACCCCAAAGATCATAAATTTGGCAGCCCAACTTTTTGCCCAGTTTCATGGCTTCCCAATGTAACAGGTGGGGGGCCATATTCTCCCGATATTTGGGGTCCGACCCGCCATAGACATAGTACAAAGTGTCTTTATAGCGAAGCAGCATAATTGCCGCCATTTCCCCGGCTGACAAAAGATAAACCATTTGGGACGGCCGCAAAGTTTCCCAAAGTGTTTCGTAATATTCCGGTGGATGGGAATAAAATCCTTGACGCCGCTCAGTGCTTTCCAAAAGCCTGATAAAACTGCCTAAATTTTCTCCTTCGGTGACCTCAACATTTTTCTTCTGGGCCAACCGGATGTTGTAGCGCGTCTTTTCGTGCATCGCGGCCAGCAATTCCTCTTCATTCAAAGACAAATCTACATAAATAGTATGTTGCGGCAGAATTGGGGTGCTGGGTGTGCCCGGAACCGGGGTAAAAAGAGGTTCAATTTTCAGAAAAACAGACCTCTCATCCCGGCAAGCTTCTCTAATCCTGGAAAGGTTGCTAACCATCCCCGGACGAGGCAGATAACCCACTGTAAAAAGAACATGGGGAATATGGTGAATAAAAACCCGATTCCCGTCTATCCGGAGGACCTTTTTGACTGTTGGAGTTTTTTGGCGAAACTCTCCCCACTCTTTCGATTGAAGAATATGCTCTGTCACGTTGATTTAATTCTACTTCTTGTGCTAGTCTGATAGCAATGGACCTGAAAACGGTTTTTTCTTCTATTTCTCAAAAAGTTGGCAAAGGGACAAAGACAGGAGATGAACTTCTGGCTGTAAAAATTTCCTCCTCAGAGGTCTCGGCTGCCACTTGGAGGGTTACCGATGAGAGGGTTGAATTGGGAGCCGTTGCTAAAGCAGAAATCAAAAGTGAAAAATTTACCGATCTCCTCGCCGGAGCCGACCAGGCTATTTCTCAGGTTCTCGAGTCGGGAAACGGCCGGGAGACGGAAACGGAAAAAGTAGTTTTTGGCTTGCCGTTTCATTGGATAGCCGACGGAAAAATTATTGGCGAGAAACTCAATCTTTTGCGCCAACTTTGCCAGGAACTCGACCTCAAACCCCTGGGTTTTGTTCTTCTCTCTGAAGCTCTGGAAAACTACTATAAGGAAATTGAGGGGGCTCCTCTTACTGCCATCCTGTTGGAATTTGACAACGGTGCCGGACTCTTGACTATGTACCGGGCCGGGAAAAGTCTGGGGACCGCCCTCCTCAAAGGTGTTCCCTCCGAAATTAATGAAGAAATAGAGAAAGCTCTTAAGAAATTTACCCAGCCTGAGATTTTGCCGTCAAGAATCATAATTTATGATGGCAAAGGGGAATTGGAACAAATTGCCGAAAAAATAACTGCCTATCCCTGGACAAAAAACCTTCCCTTTCTCCATTTTCCCCGGGTGGAAATTTTACCCAGTGATCAGGTGGTAAAAGCCGTTGCTGTTACCGGGGGGACACAGATGGGCGGCCATTTTGACCTCTCTGTTTCCCAGGAGGATCCCCAAAAGCCGTTTCAAGTTGCCCAGGAAATTGTCCCCGAGCCGCTTTCCGGAGCGGAAACTACTCCTGAAAAAAAGTTCCCCGAAGAATCTAAAATTGAACTGGAAGAGGTTAGTGCTCAAGAAGCCGGCTTTCTGCCGGAAACAGAGTTCGAAGAGGTGGAAGTGCCGATTTCCGACCGCAGTTTTCATCCGCCGGAAGTGTCCCCATTGGGCAGCCTTCAGGAAATGGCCGTAACACCGGTTACCTCTTCCCCCATTGCCGTCCGGGAAGTTTCCGTCAGCAAAATTCTTGCCGCTTTCCAACAGGGAGCCTCTGATTTGAAAAGGATAGTTCTTTCCGGGTTAAAAAAGATACCGCTTACTCCTAAAGGTTTCACTTCCAAAGCTAAGGTAGTCCCCATTTTGGTTCTTATTATCATTTTTATCCTGTCTTTGGCCGGATTGGCTATCTATTTCCTTCCTCGGGTAACAGTTTTTCTTCAAGTATCAGCCCCCCCGTTTAACCAAACGCTTCCGGTGACCGTAGTCACCGAGAAATCAACAAACCCGGCGACCGATTCCGCCAAGGTTATCTCCGGCTCCTTTATCGACGCCACCGAAATTGGAACCAAAAAAGGCGTGGCTTCCGGTCGACAGCTGGTAGGGGACAAAGCCAAAGGTGTCGTGACTATTTACAGCGCCACCTCAGCAAAGACTTTTGCTTCCGGCACAACTATTGTTTCTCCCTCTGGGCTGAAATTCACCCTTGACCACAACATTACCGTGGCCTCCGGTGACGCCATCACTCATGCTACCGTGACCGGTACTGTTACCGCTTTTGACATCGGTGATTCGTATAACCTGCCATCTGGAACAAAGTTCACCATTGCCAATTTTTCCTCATCGCAATATGCCGCTCAACCCGATCAGGCCCTTTCCGGTGGCAACAGCCACGAAGCCACGGTTGTTACCAAAGAAGATCAGTCCCGTTTACTAGCTACCTTGTCAGCCGAACTGACCCGGAAAGCTCAAGATGATCTTGTAGCCAAGCTTTCACCAGGACAGAAACTGTTGCCTAACGCTATAACCAGTACCATTTCTAAAAAGAAATTTTCTCATAATGTTGGTGACGAAGCCGATACTGTCAGTTTAGACCTGACCATGGATTTTTCCGGCATCATCTTTTCCCAAAGCGATTTAATCTCCGTTTTTGCCCGCAACTTTTCTTCCGACATCCCCTCTGGATTTCAACTTTCCCCCGACAACTCCAACATCGAAATTAAAGATATTAAATCTGACAAGTCGGGAAATACTGTTCTCAATGTTCATCTTGGTGCCAAACTCGTTCCCAAGATTGTTCCTGATGAAATTGTCAGCCATCTTGCCGGCAAAAGCCTGTCTTTCGCCACTCTTTATCTCTCCCAGATTCCCGGAGTGACCAGCGCTTCTTTTGAAACCCAACCAAAGGTGTTTGCTCCGGTGATGAAAATTTTTCTTCCCTGGAAAAAAGAGAACATAAAAATTGAAGTCGTCACCCAATAACATGCTCTATACCTACATCAAGAAACCGCCGCCCAAGCGTCAATTCAAAGTTAGCAAGCGAAGTGCCCGACTTATTGCCGCCACATTTTTACTCTCCGGACTGTTTATTGTCGGTCAGGTAGTCATTCCCATCGCTTCGTCCTACATCCTTCTTTTGCCGGATTATGCTGCCGAAATTGCCTCCCCTCTTGCCACTAATTTCCAACCGATTACACCTCCTTTACCGGTCAAAGAAGCCCGGGCCGAAGAAACAATACCCAATAACTATGATTCTTATCGGCCCTCAACCTGGTTTGCGGACAATAATTCTCAAGCCTTTGCTAATATTGGCAACCTGCATTCCTATACTATCTCCATTCCCAAGCTGAAAATTAAAAATGCCAAAGTGGAAATTGGCGGCGACGATTTGAAAAAATCCCTCATTGCCTGGCCCACCTCCGCCCTCCCCGGGTCCTATGGGGTCAATATTATTTTTGGCCATTCCGAATTGCCCTCTCTTGCCAGCCCCGATAATTATTCCGGCATTTTCACCTTTCTTATGGACTTGGAAGAAGGCGATGAAATCGACGTGAACTCCGACGGCGTCCGGTACAAATATGTTGTTTTTGAGAAGCAAGTTATTGAGCCGACAAATCTTTCCGTTTTGGAACAACGTTTTGACCGGGCCTATCTCACTCTTATTACCTGTGTTCCTCCGGGAACCGTCTGGAAAAGGGGAGTAGTCAGGGCTAATCTTGTCCAAAGCTAATGAAATAGGCAATGAGCAATATCCAATGGGTAATAAATGAACAATGAACAAATAATTCAATGCATAATTTCATTTTTTCATTAAATCATTGATTGTACATTGCTCATTTGAGATTACACATGATGTATC
>CAZRUW010000043.1:0-5172 GCA_964603445.1 uncultured Gammaproteobacteria bacterium
CCTAATGCCAGAGTCGAGGAGACAAAACGAGAAATAGAAGAACTATTTAAGAATCATTCTTTGGAAAAGAATGATTCTTTTTTAGTTTCGGCCAAGACAGGAGAAGGAGTAGAAGAATTATTAAAAGCAGTCATTGAAAAAATTCCCCAACCTCAAGGGAGCCCAAATGCTCCTGCTCGGGCTTTGGTTTTCTCGTCTCAGTTCGACAGAGATCGGGGAGTGATTGCCTACGTTAGGATAGTAGATGGCAGTATCAAATCCCGGTCTAAGATTCATTTTCTGGCCACCAAAACAACGGCTACCGCCTTTGAGATAGGCCATTTTTTACCAAAAATGACTCCCTCCGAAACCCTTGAAACCGGTGAAGTCGGCTACATAATCACCAATCTTAAAGATTCTAATCTGGTCAAAGTCGGGGACACTGTTACAGTCATTAGTCAAGTGACTGCCCTTCCCGGCTATCAAGATCCCAAACCCATGGTTTTTGTCAGTCTTTTCCCGGTCGACCAGAATGATTATCATCTTCTGGAAGATAGTCTCAAAAAACTCAAACTCAACGACGCGGCCATTACGTTTAGTCCCGCCAGCTCAAAAGCCCTTGGTCGGGGATTCCGGTGCGGCTTTTTGGGCCATCTGCACGCTGAAATTTCGCAAGAACGCCTGGAACAGGACTTTGGACTAAACGTCATCGCGACAACCCCTACAGTTGAATTTAGAACCGAGTCATCAGTCATTGGTCACTCGTCACTAGTGACAAATGACAAATCTCAAATGACCGGTTACTTCGAGCCCTGGGTTCTGGCTACTATCATCTCCCCGGTGGATTACATAGGCCCGGTGATGTCCCTTTGCCAAGACCGCCGGGGACTGTTAAAAAATATGGACTTAGCCCCGCAGCGAAGCGAGGAGCGCAAGGTTCCGAGCGAAGCGAGTGGTTCTTATCATGGTCGAAATGCCAGTCTTTACTATGAACTTCCCCTGGCGGAAATCATCACCGATTTTTTTGATCAGTTGAAGTCCGTTTCCTCTGGTTTTGCCAGCATGGATTACGAACTTTTGGATTATCGGCCATTTGCCGTTGTCAATTTAGAAATTTATATCAACCATGAGTCCGTCGATGCCTTTTCGCAAATTTTAGAAGCAACAAAGGCGGAGAAGTATGGCCGCTTTCTTGTTGAGCGGCTTAAGGATGCTATTCCCCGCCAACAAATTCCTATACCCATTCAGGCATCAATAAACGGCCAAATTGTTGCCCGGGCAGACATTCCGGCCTATCGCAAAGACGTTACCGCCAAACTCTATGGCGGGGATTTCACCCGCCGGTTGAAACTTCTGGAAAAGCAGAAAAAAGGGAAAGAAAAAATGAAGCAAATCGGCAAGATTTCAATCCCTGGTGATACTTTCCTCAAAATTTTCCGAACATAAGTACCTTAAGTCTCTTAAGTGACTTAAGTTCCCTATTTGTGCTAATCTTTTTGTAATGAAGTCCCTGGTGAAACTCCTGGCGGTTTTGACGTTGCTAACAGTTTTGGCTGCTTTCGTCCGATCTGCCGGCCAAGCGGCTTTCTCTGTTGGTTCCAATGCTGTTTGTGACACCCTTTCCGGCCAAGCTCGTTCTCGCGGCGGCTCCCCGGTGACCATTGATTTCACCGCGACTGGGCACTTGCGCGGCGGGGGAGCCGTGGCCGGCTATGGCTTTGACTTTGGTGACGGTTCCGCTGTCAACCAGACTACCAACCAGACAACCCATGTCTATTCGAAGTGGGGCAATTTTGTTGCCAAAGCCTATACTTATGACTCTCTGGGTAACTCCGCCAATAGTTGCACTCTGGACATTAATGTTCCTCCACCAGGCACTCTCTGTCTCAATTGGCAAAATGGGCTCTGCCAAAAGACCAGTTCCCGGACAATCCCGGCGGCTTTTGACCAGGATATAAACATTGAATTACGCCAGTTTATTAGTGTCCCGGCAACTCCCAACATTATTGATTTCGTTCATGACACGGCGCCGGCCCCTCAGTTGTGCGCCCTTTTCCCTAACAGCCAAATCCCGGCCTTCACTGCTCTTTACGCTGTGGGAATTACGAGCACTCCTGCGGGAATTGACAACAGCAAAAGCGTGGAGCAAAGCCCCCCGCATATGACCGGCTTCCAAACCCCGCCCGGTCAAGGCCTTTACACTCCTCCCATTCCCTCCGCTTATGGCTATATTGACAGTGATGAACAGGGCCATAATTATTCCGCTCTTGTCCTTTATGCCGGCACTGACGCAAACGGAGTCGGCTCGTTGGTTTTAAAATACACTCTCGATGATAACGTCATTTTTGGCTACACCATTCATCTTCTGGGAGTAAATATTGACCCGTCTCTCCAACAGCTTTACAACCAGGCTGATAGCTCTGGGCGCTGGTATCTTCCGGCCCTGACCGGCGGCCAAGTTATAGGCGCTTCCTCCGGTCAGGAATTCTGGACGGTCATTAGAGATACGGGAGCTTTTCTTGACCCCCGATGGTATCGTGATTGGTGGAAAAACTGTCCGGGGGCCGGGCCTCTCGGTGCGCCCAAAGCCTCGGTCACGCCCGGGCACCCGCCCGGCTACACCACTACGATCGCGACCCCTATTTCCACCGGCGGTCCCAACACCACCTATCTTAACGGCACAAACGGACCTTATCCGATCCCCATCTATCCGCCGCTGGGATCGTTGGTTGCTTGCCCGGGAGAAATCCCCGCCGGCGGATCCATTGCTTATTTATCCCCACCCATGCCGCCGAATTCCACGTCTGATACCGGTATCTCCACTAATCCCTCCGACCGCGGGACTCTGCCGGGCAACACTTGTGGCCTCCAGCCAATTCCCGAACCGGCTCATTGTGCCGACGGTTTGTTCACCAATTTAAATGAATCCTGCAGTGCCCAAGGTACGGATAATATTGCCTGGTGCTATCCGCAGCGGCGGGACGGGGACAAGCTGGTTAAGCAGATGGAAGCCGCCGGGAAGCTCTGTGCCGGAAACTATCAGGCTACGAAAAATGACATTGCCAAATATACTTTGGGCTTTTGTGTCAATAATCTTGATAGCCCCACGTCCTATTTGGGACGGTTGACAGCCGCCGCTGCTCACGGCTGCACCGGTTTAAATGATCAGGATAAGGATACCATTGCCCACTGCCTGGGCTATGTGCTGGGGGCAGGCTCCAGTGTACCAACAATCAAAAACTCTTTCCTGCCGGCCTGTATTCCCACTTCCAAGCCCGCTCAGCAGTGTGTTACCGAATGCAGCCAGCCGGTGGACATTACCGAAAAATTGAAGCTTTTTCCCGATCAGGGTTGTCTGAGAAACGGCGACTGCCTGGTCAAAATGCAGATCAAAAACAACACTTTCCAGATGCCTTTCGTCCGGAACCTGGCGGATTATTTCGGAGGCACTTTGGACGCGGAGAATTTAACCAGCGCCCAACTGGATGATGTCAGCCGGATCCTCCACGGGGCCGGATCGTCCGGCAACATGACTGCCGACCAGGTTTTTCAGCAGGCCGGCGTGGCCCGAAAACTCTTGCCTTCGGAAATTCAGGACCGGCTGAAATGCCAATTTATTAAATATGTCCGGGATAAAAAGGCTGCCGGCGGCAACAGCAAATATCTTGACCGAACCGGCAAAGATACTTATACGGAACTTATGGTTTACGATCAGAAAATAACAGACATTCCTTGTCCGCCGACAGTTGATTCTCAAAGCCCGTACAAAACCCATCATGACTGGGAAACATCCGGCCCGGCCGGGGAAACCGCTAAATGGCCGGATTACTGGTTTGCCGTCCCTCTTTTTCCAAATGACAATGCCCAGGGGGAAATTCAGTTTGTCAACCCGACCATCTTTTCCTCGGCCGAACTGGGCAATGACCCCAAATATCCCGGCGTCACCTTGGGGCCGATTTATGTTTCCCTGCCGGACGTCAATAAGCTGAGCGGCGCGACCAATATTATCCAACAGGCCCTGATCCCGTCCCGGGAAATTTCCGCCCGGCTGGATGCCGTGCGTACCGATCCCAAGAACAACCTGCCCACCTACGGCCAGGCTATTAACCCGGCCACTCCCATTACTGCCTGCACCCTGTCCAGCTGGGGCCAATACTACAATCAGACAAAACAGCTGTATTACGATCCTACCGGCAATGTCCTTGTGCCCGAAAACACCCCCGGGGCAACCCGGTTTTATGACTCTACTGGCCAGCCTTTGACCGAATACTCCCGGGCGGTTACCTGTGACATCCCAACCGTCTCCGGTAATTCGTCCGCGGACAACCAAGTTTGCGTGGTCGGTCCGACCGGGCAATTACGCTGCTTTCATCAGGAACCCGGCAGCGCTCCCCTTACCGGGGTGGCCAAAAACTTCACCGAAACCGTCCAGGTCCGCACCGTTTTTCCGGAACTGTACCAAATTGCCGAGCAAACGATTCAAAATTCCACCGGTTTGCTGCGGGTCTTCAAGCCGGGGATTTCCCAGATTTCTTCTCCCGGACTTTACTCTTCCCTGCCCAAAGACGCCTTCGAACAGAGTTACGCTCCCTTGCCGGCCGGTATAGGCAATATTAAATACGAGACTTCCGATCGGGCTATCACCGTGGACAACACCGGCCATGAAAGCGGCTGGCAGATTTTTTTCTACAAGCTCGGCGGGGTCTGGAACGCCCGCAATTTTGTTCTTGATCTTCTAAGTCCCAAACCTGCTCCTTCGAAGACACCTTGACAAAAGATCTTTTCAAAAACCCACTAACTACGTCATTCTGGTAAGCCCGCCATCTGGCGGGCGCATCCAGAATCTCAAACATTTAGAGACTCTGGACAAGCCTGCCTGCCGGCAGGCAGGCCAGAGTGACAGGTTTCGAAACGAACTCTAAAAATATAAAAGATGGTGCAAGTGAACAGAAGGCGCATCCGGGTGTTCAAAGTGTCCTCCATAGTTCACCGCGGAGGGGACATCATCACTTCTTCCTGCCGGTTCCAAAAGCCCCCGGGCTTAGGAGTAGTTTGATACCTGAGTTTCCCAAAACTCTATTTTCCCTCATAAGTTAGCTTCAATTGTTTAAATTTCAGGGCACTAACAGGCACAATTGAGTTAAACTGTCCCTGTGGCTTTTATTAGAAAAGTTAAAACCAAAAGCGGGGCAA
>CAZRUW010000044.1:0-7385 GCA_964603445.1 uncultured Gammaproteobacteria bacterium
GCCATGGAATTGGAATTGAAGAAGATATTATTCCCTAGTCACTGTTGCCCCTCTCCCAGCATCACCCTGACCGTTAAGGTTTTCCCGTTATCCCGGTAAATTGTCAGTTCCACCGTATCCCCCGGTTTTTTCGCATCCACCAACTTGGCCAACCCTCCATCCGAATCCCGGACGTTTTTTCCGTCAAATTTCGTGATTATATCCCCCTGCTGCACCCCTGCTTTGTCCGCCGGGGAATTAGAAATCACCGACTGCACGTAAGCCCCCTCCGGCAGTTCATTCAAAATTGCCAAATCCCGGCTGATCATCCGGTACTGCACTCCCAAAAAGGCTTTGGCCGCAAACTGGCCGCCATTGGACTGGAAAGCCGACAGCGACTCTTTGACCAAATTAATGGGAAGAGCAAACCCGATGTTTTGGGCATCCTGGGCCACCGCCACATTCACCCCGATCACCTGTCCTGAAGAATTAAGAAGGGGCCCGCCGGAATTGCCGGGGTTAATGGCCGCCGAAGTCTGGATAATGTTACTTAGCTCTTCACTTCCCTGAAATGGTGATCCGGCAGTGATGGTCCTTCCGATGCCCGACACCACCCCGGTGGTCACTGTCGAGCGAAACTCCCCGAGGGCCGTCCCGATAGCAATGGCAAACTGCCCCACCTGAAGTTTGCTGGAATCGCCCAACTCCACCGTCGGAAGCGCTTGCCCTGAGCTTGCCGAAGGGTCGATCTTAAGAATCGCTAAATCATTATTCGGATCCCGGTAAATTTTGGACACGTCATAATTCTTGTTGTCTGCGGTAATCACCCGGTATTTTGCCAAGGTATCCTCCACCACATGTTTATTGGTCACAATCAACCCGTCGCTTTTGACAATAAAACCGCTCCCGATGTCCTGTTTAATCTGTTTTGTCCCCTGCTGCCGCGGTTGGGGGAACCCAAAACCAAAAAGGTCGGAGCCAAAACCCCAATCAATCACCGGCTGGTTTTTCGTAATCCCCACCGTCACTACCGCCGGAGAAACTTTTTTTACCACATCAATCGTCACCGACTCCTCCGTTACCACTTTTGTTTTCCCGGCAGTTGACACACCCACACTGGGGCCGGAAATCCGTAAAACCTGATTCAGGTTTTTCCATGACCAACCCGCCTGCCCAAAGCGAAACCCCAAGACCCCGGAGCCAAAACCCAAAAGGATTAAAATGGCAATGACGCTGACAGCAACACCCAGTTTCTTTTTCATACAATGACAAATATATCTTCTTTCTGAATTTAAACTGAAAATCGAAAGGCCTTTAATTTACGCCGTTGAGAACCGCTACCGCCCTGTCCAACTGCGCGTCAGACAGCGGGTCGTTTTCGTTATTAACTATTTTAATATCCGGTGTCAATCCTGTCCCGTTAATCCAGACATCATTGGCCAGAAGCCATTTGGCAACCGTTATGTGCAAACCGGCCCCCGACGGCAAATCCTCCGACGTCTGCACGCTCCCCTTTCCAAATGACTGTTCGCCAACTATCTTAGCCCTCTTGGCCACCTGAAGCGCCCCGGCCAAAATCTCACTCGCCGAGGCCGTCCCCTTATTCACCAAAACCACTAACGGAACAGAGAGAAGCTTCCCGGGCCGGTCCACCGAATAGGTCTGGGTCACCCCGTTATAATCTTGCTGTTTGACTACCACCCCGTCCTTCAAAAATTCCGAAGCGATATAAACCGAACCGGCCAAATAGCCACCCGGATTATTGCGAAGATCCAAAACCACCCCGGCCACCTTGCCTGAGGAGGTCGCCAGATAGGAATTAATGCCCGAAACCACCTTGTCCCATTGCCCGTCAGTTTGGTCCCCAAACCTTGTCAGATCGACATAAACTGCCATCTTGAGACTTCCCGAAGCCGTCGAAGTCACCACTTTCCAATCGACGCTTTTAAGAACGATCTGATCCCGGACAATCGACACCTCCTTCGTTTTATTGTCACCCTGATGAAGGACGGTTAAGACTACCGCCGAACCCTTAGGCCCCCGGATCTTCGCCACCGCCTCCGGCAAGCTCCAACCGGCCGTTTCCGCGCCATTAACTTTAACAATCCAGTCACCGTTTTTTATCCCGGCCTTCTCGGCAGGAGAATCCGGAATCGGGGCAATAACCATTATGGCGTTATCTTTAATCCCCAATTGGGCCCCGATACCTTCGAAACTGCCGTTCAACTCACTCTTTACTTCTTCATTTTTCGCGGGAGGTAAAAAAACCGTGTACGGATCCCCCAGGGCCGACACCATCCCCGAAATCGCCCCGTAAACCATCTTCTGGGAGTCCAGCTTAGACTTGTCAACATATTTTTGCATCACTTCATCCCAAACGCCCCAAAAAAGCGAGAAATCAACCGGCTTTTCTGAAGGCAGCCTGTTCACCACCGCCACGTTCGGAGTAAAATTCTTCCAGCTAACCTTGACCTGATTGGTCCCCAATTTATAGCCGATCCCTCCCGAAGCCAGGACCAATACCAGAAGCAAAATAATTTTTTTAACCGGTTGCAAGTTCATATCAGCCTACGGTCAAACTTTTCCCTTCCCCGTCAAGCACCGCCTTTTTCCCATCAAGTTTAGAAAGTTTCTCCTTCAAATCAGCAGATAACTCCAGTCTACCAAATTTTGTCAAAACAAGCACGGGAAATTCCCCCTTCTTTTGCAAATAATCATAATCCCGCCAGTGCAGTGACCCAACAACCACTCCGGCCACTTCCAAAAGCCCGGCCTTTTCCAAAAATTCCCGCCCCACCACCGAGAGCACCACCAAAATCTTCCCGGCCAAATCGCCGTTCAGATGGCGCGTATCCGCGGCCTCGCCTCCTGCGCCAAAAACCCTCACCTCACCCGAAACTTTGGACCCAAAACCAATTTTTGTGGACACCGTCATATTGCAACCTCCATCAACTTCCTCATATTTTCCTGCTGTTCTTTCCCGACCTCGTATTCCGGCAAGGGCCGGCCCCGGATGTCAAAAACAATTTTCTTCTTTCCTGAACCGACCCACTCGACCTGACTTTTCCGGTCAATCTGCCATCCGGAAGACAGTTTAACCTTAATCTTCGTCGAATACCTCGGATTGACGGAAATGACGCTCACTTCTCCCTCAGGAAGCTTAATCTCCTCTGTCTTTTCCCCGTAAATCCAGGCCGATCCCGCCTGGGACTTTCCCCCTTTTACGCTCCCTGAAGGGACTACAATCACAAAATCATCCCCCTCAAATATTCCCAAAACTTCATACCCATTCAAAAGAATTTCTAAAGGGGCTCCTTTTGGCAATTCTCCCAACTGTTTCCCTTTCGCCTCCTCAATTTGACAGGCCAACTCCAATTCCCTATCCTTATCACTCTGGCTCTTTGACAAACCAAAAATTTCCCTGTTTGCCACCCAATCTTCAACCGAAATCGGATCAAGCGGAAAAGTCAGCCACCGGGCAATTTGTTCGTAAGAAAACATAAACCTAATCAAAATAAACTACCGTGGAGCAGAGCTCCCCGGTATTCTCGCAAGCTCAAAGAGTTTTTTTCTGTGCTTGCTTCAACCGTCCAGCAAGCTGGCCGGTATTCGCAAGTACATAAAATAATTCAAGACTCCAAGAAGCCAATTTCCAAATCTCAAATTCCAACTATCAATACTACCAAATTATTTTCGATTTGGAAATTAGTTTTGGAAATTGAACCTTGGAAATTGGAGTTGGGATTTGGAATCTTGACTAATCTTGAAGCGCTAGAGCCGACCCACCAACAAAAGGTAAGCGCAAAATAGTTAGAAAGGAAGGCTGCCTAGCTGTTCAAAAAATAGAGGCCGGGCGCCAGTACCAATCTTTGAAAAAAACCACTCCCAAAAACGCGGTCAACACCACTTGCGATTGGATGACCAGCTCTATCCAGGAAATCTCTCCGATCCGGTGGGCCGAGTAAAGAAGCCCATAAGCCAGAGCCTCAACCAAGCAAATAATGATTAAACCCTTAATCACGGTTTGCGATTGCATGAAACGGTTTTCCCGAAGACGGCGAAAATTCAAAACCGTCAAAGTAAGTCGGAACGCTCGCCTGCCCCGCCAAATATTTATCAGCCGTAATCCCCAAACTGTAAAAAAACAGGTTGCACTGCAGCCAACCATTTTTGGGCGGTTATTGCCTCAGCAAAAAACAGCCACCCCAAAAACAACAGATAAACGGCGTTGCTTGATCCCAGGACAATCATCTCCAACGAATCCGTGTTTTTCATCCCGGTGTAAAAAAGAGATGCTCCGGCCGTCACTGCCGAAGCGCTGCCCAGTAGCATAAGCCCCACTCCCAGGTTCAATAACCCGCCAAAATTCTCCCGTCAGACTCTTGTTGGAGAAGCAGCTTTTTGGAGAGGAAAAAATCCCGCCATCACGAGGGCATATCCCAAACTCAGCCAAAACCAACCGAAGTTCGAAATGGAAAACACCTAATTCCGGACCATCACAATCCGGCCACGAACGGAAGAGTGGCCAAATGCCTGGCCCTTTTAATTTGCTGATCGATACGCTTTTGGTGCTTGGTGCAAATCCCCGTCCTAGCCCGGGCCAAAATTTTTCCCCGTTCGCTCATGTACAGGCGCAGTCCTTCCGGGTTTTTGTAATCCGGCTCCCGCTCTTCCTTGCAGAACGGACAATTCTTCTTAACCGGTTTTTGCTTAATTGGCTTTCGGTACATTTTATAGCCTTCTTCTATCTTCAACCATCTATCCTCAAAATACTACCTTCTACGTTCCACCATCTACCGTCTAGAACGGAATATCATCCAAATTAACATCCTCGCCCGGCGAAGCTCCTGCCTTGCCGGCAGGCAGGTTAGCGGAGTCGGGTTCCTTTGCTTCTTCAGCTGGTTCTCCCTCTTCCGCGGGTTTATCTTCTTTCTTAGACTTTGATTTTGTCACCTTAGACTTTTTTGCGTTGTCATCAGCCGCCGGGGTCGCTCCTGTATCTGCCGACCCAGATTCCGCCGCAGCTGACTCCTCCTCCGGCTCGCCGGAGGCGGCAGCTGCTGGCTGGACCGGGGCTACGGGTTGTCCACCTTGATATCCGACACCACCACCCTGGGCATACTTTGAATCCAAAAGGATCATGTCATCAATCACAATCTCCGTGATTGTGTGCTGGGCATTATCCGAACCGGTAAAGGTCCGCGTCTGCAACCGGCCCTCAACATAAATCTTCCGGCCCTTAGTACACAATTGGCTGCAAAGTTCCGCCAGCTTGTTCCAGGCCACCAGACGGTGAAACTCCGCCTCCTCACGTATTTCCCCGCTGTCCGTCTTCCAGGAGCGGTTAGTGGCCAGACCGAAAGTTGCCACAGCATTTCCCTGCGGCGTATACCGAAGCTCCGGATCCCGGGTAACATTCCCTATTAACATGACTTTATTCAAGGATTTCGCCGACATAAGCAAGAGTAATCTCGAATATACAAATCAAGGCAAAATATACCAATATACGAATTCGAAATTAGTACATTCGTATATTTGTTTACTATTCGTATATTAGCGGTTACTCCTTTCTTACTAACAAATATCTAATCACTTTCTCTTCCAGCTTCAATTTCCCGTCCACAGTTCCCACTTTATCAGGTTCCGCCTCTAATTCAAAGTAGACATAATAAGCCTCTCGCGTTCCGCCGGCCGGCGGATTGGCAATTTCATAGGCGAGATTTTTCTTCACCGGATCTTTTTTGCTTTTGATCTTTGCGCCGTTCTTCTCAAGGAGAGTCTGGAGATCCTTAATCTCACGGTCCAACTCCGCGTCCTTCAAATCAGGCTTCAAAAGCACCGTCAATTCGTAAACTCTCATTCCAAAATTTGACAATCGATGATAGAAGATAGAAGGTAGTATTTTGAAGATTGAGAATAGAGGATAGATAATATTGCCCTCCCCTACCTTCTATCTTCTCTCTTCAAAGAACTATCTTCTATCCTCTACCATCTATCGTCTACCGCTAAGCATTTACTTTAAACTCTACCACATCCCCGTCTTTCATCTCATACTCCTTCCCCTCGAACCGCACTTTCCCTAATCTTTTGCACTCTTCCCTGCCATTGTACCTAACGAAATCCTCATAGTCAATCACTTCCGCTTTGATAAAACCTTTTTCAAAATCAGTATGGATGACACCGGCAGCCTGGGGGGCTTTTGTTCCCCGCGTTATAGTCCAAGCTCGTACTTCCCACCCCTTGCCCGGCGAAGCTTTAGCGGAGTCGGGCGCCGTTAAGAAAGAGATTAAGTCCAGTGACGAATAAGCCATCCTAATCAAAGAATTGACTCCCGAATCGCTGACCCCAAGACTTTCAAGATATTCTTCCTGTTCGTCCGGAGAAAGAATCGCCAACTCCGCCTCCAGTTTAGCATCAATTACGCAGACTGTTCCCTTGCCCTTTGCAAGACCACCTCTTGCAAACGTTGTCTCCAGGCTCTCTTTTATCTTCAACGCCTCCGCCCAGTTCGTCGCCGTGTTCACATTCAACACATAAATAAATTTCTTCGCTGTCAGAAGCTGCAATTCCTTCGCCGCTTCTCTTTCCTCCTCCGTCAGTTCCACCTCACTCGCCAGTTTCCCCTGGTCCAACCCTTTGAGTAATTTTTCCAGCGCTGTCATTCTTGCTTCCTGATTCTTAACTTGAATCTTGGACCCTGAATCCTGAATCTTGTTTAGACTTTGCAGATCAGCCAATATAAGTTCTGTCTTTATGACCTCAATATCGCTTTCCGGCTCCGTGCTCCCCTCTCTAATAATCTCCCCGTCAGGAAAAGCCCGGACCACTTCGCAGATCAAATCCACCTCCCGGATATGTGATAAAAACTTATTTCCAAGCCCGGCTCCTTGTGCCGCTCCCTTAACCAACCCGGCAATATCCACAAACCGGATCGTCGTCGGCACAATCGGCGGCCTGACGTTAACAAACCCGGGCGAAGCAAGTCCTGAGCGACCGGAGGGAGTCGAAGGATCCCCATCATTTTTGGCCACAACGTCAGCCAGTTTATCCAGTCTCTCGTCCGGCACCGGAATCACCCCGACATTCGGCTCAATCGTGGCGAACGGATAGTTTGCCACCAACGCCTGCTGCCTTCTCAAAAGGGCATTAAACAGTGTGCTTTTCCCCACGTTCGGCAGTCCAACAATCCCAACCTGCAGCATACAATCCCAACTCTTGGTTTACATTTGGTTTACTGTCCCAACTTTGGGCAAATAAAGGCAAATGGCTCTGAGTTTTAACTAATCCCGTTTCATCAACGAAAACTTTATCAATTATATCGTTAATTAGCTGTTTTTTATTGGCGAATTCGTATTTTCTAACCACTTCTTCCGCTTCTTTGCAAAGTAAATTCAATTGATCTTTAC
>CAZRUW010000045.1:0-4673 GCA_964603445.1 uncultured Gammaproteobacteria bacterium
GAACCAGTTTCAAAACTAATGTTGGTTTGACAATCTAAATAGGGCAGGATAACCTCTTTTTGTGAAAGGAGGTGTTAATTTATCCTGCCCAAATCATATCCTAGCGATTGTTTAACTACAACTCAAGTTGGACTAGTAGCCTCACTTTTGCCCGAACCCAGAGCGGAAACTGGCAGACCAGCCTACACTAATAAGCAACTTTTACCAGGAATTCTCAAGGTGCTTCGGTCTGGTTGTAGGTGGAGGGATTTAGATCTTCCTAACTATCCAAGTGGGGTGACCCACTGGCGAAGACTGCGGTTCTGGCAAGAGGAGTCGGCTCTGGGCGGTGTTTGGTCCTGGCTTTTGACGCAGCTGGCCAGACACCAGCAGGTCAGACTAACAACCGTCAGTTTGGACGGCAGTCTTGTCCCCAGCTATCAGTTTAGGCAGACTACCGGTTACTCTGGCAAGCATCACCAGACGGGAATAAAAATCTCCTCGATGGTGGAGGAGAGCGGGCTTCCCTTATGTGCTGTTTTAGCTCCAGGGAACATTCACGATCTGGAACTGGCCATAGCTACAGTAGGGAAAGTGAAAGTCGGAAAACAAACCAGGCCGGAGATAATCCTGGCGGACAAGGGTTATGACAGTGCCGGTTTTAGGAGAAGTCTGCGGAGCCTAGGGATTAAAACCAACATTGCTGAACGGGAATACGAGCACCGAAGGAAAAAAGGGCGACCACCCAACTATGATGCCCGGTTAGGAAGAAAACGGTACGTGGTTGAGAGAACCCATGCCTGGTGGAAGAGCTTTCGAAGACTCCACTTTCGGTTTGATCGCTACCTTAGTTCCTTTGAGGCATTGTTTTACTTGGGGGCCATCGTGATTTGCGTCCGGAGGTTAGTAGCCTAAACAAAAGCGGGCATAACAAGCCCTGTTATGTTAACATTTACTGGAGTTTTGAAACGGGTTCTCTGGAATCTCTATATCACCAAAAGTAACAACTGCCCCGGGTTCTACAAACCGTTTCATAACCACATCAAAAATTAATCCAATCGGTACATGGTCTAGATTTTCTGAAATTTTAACCGCTTCCCCCCGGACTGGACTGCACCCCATTTAGCGTACATGTGGGCAGTTCACCTCCTAGGGTACTGTCCACATTTTAGTTGTTAAAGTGCTCCGTTTTCAAACTCTAACGAATTTTGAAATGACTTCAATGGCGTCAATTTTCATCGCCGCTATGTCTTGGATACTGGCTAATTTTGCAGACCTGAAGGTGGTTCCCTTGCTAATTAGCGGGTATTTGTACGTAAAGAACGATATCTTGATATCCTCGATTATGCCTAGGAGTGTATTTTCAGCTGCACGGTCCAGTTTGTAATTATTAATGGACTGAAGGTCTGCATTGATTTTCTTTGGGTCGAATTTTTCAGGTGAGAAAAAATCTAAATCGAAAGAGAGCCGGTGGTGAAGTTGCAGCGCCAACGCTGTTCCTCCGGCTAGATAAAACTTATCTATCCAGGGGAAGTTGGTTAGTTGCTCCAGTGTGAGGCTTGCCGATGGAGAGATTCCGGGTGCAGGCATAATACCTCCGTTTTGGGTATATTAAAATAATTAGCCCAAAAGTTTGCTGACCGTTTTGACCAGCCCCGCAATTTTACCAAACTCTCCTTGATTTTTTTTGGGGGGAAATTATTGATTACCCAAAGCGCGGCGGGAAAATTATTCCAGTCAAGTAGTCTCTGAATTATTAATAAAGACTGCTCTTTTGGATCAAGATTGGCAGGGTTGGTTTCCCAAAAATATGGCCAGAATTGTTTAGGGATGTGCTTTGGCATAACGCGTTTATTGTACCACTTACTGGGTCAGTTGCCCACTGAGCGGGTTTCGTGCGTAGAAGTCATTTCGGGGTTGAACCCCTTTTTGGGTTGCTGGAACAACGGGTTTTAAGTTTCTTCGATAGTGAGAAATCCCAGGTCGGCCGGTTCTTCGGCATCGTCATCGACGAATTTTTGGAAGTTGGCAACTTGATGAAATTTCGAACTGGAGAAGTAATCTAAAATTACTTGGGTATTTAACCAGTTATTTTGTTGATTGCCGAGATAATTATTGTAGCTGCTGAACTGGTAATTCCGAAAGTTTTCCGGGTTGCGGTGAATGTAGCGGGTCAGCCAGAGCAGGTAGTTTTCTCCCTCGATGTCAACGGCTTTAAATATACCTTGGAATAATGAACCGACCCGGTCATATTTTTTATTGAAGTACATGCAGTATGAAGTACAAACTGATCTCATGAATTTAGTGATGGCGGTAAGTTCCATCTGTCGTACTAAGAGGTGAAAGTGATTAGGCATTAAACAATAGGCCAGAAGGTCAATTTTTGAGTGGAAATTTTGCCTTTTGTAGCTGCCGATTTTATATCGGCTTATTTCTGTTGTCTCAAAAGGGGTTGAACCCCTTTTCGGGTTGTCTGAAAGGGCTGTTTTTAATAGTTGGAGGAAAGTAGTGTAGTCGTTATTGTCAAGAAAAATGTCTCTTTTTTCAACGCCACGGTTATAAATGTGGTAGAAACCGTTTTCGTAATATGTTTTGATGGAGTTTTTTCTTGGCATTATCATAATAATAGTACGTAAATGGGTTCAACCCCGCAATGGGCAATGTTGTTTTGACAAGCTGGTTTTGGGGCAAGATTCCCGGCCTTTTTCCCTAACTTTTTTGGGATTTGGGAAGGTCGCTATGGATGGGGCAGCGTTTATTGGCTTATTTCCCCACTGGGGCTGGAGATTTTGGCCGGAGGTTGGGTTTTGGCTTTGGGAAGATTGGTTTCGCTTGAGGGGGTGGCCAGAACCGGCTTGCCGGTTGGGGTGGCACTTTTCGACGAAGAAGTAGCGGCCGGGGCGGCGCCGAGACTTTGAATTTCGCTGTTGACTTGTTGACAATCAGGGGTTTGGCCATTGGCACAGACCAGGTTAGCTGTCAGCTGCAGTTGTTGAGTGGCCAGGTCTTTGAGATTAAGAAGCTTTAAGGCTTGGGCCAAGTTATAGTGGGCGTTGGCGAAGTCCGGTTTCAAATTGACGGCGGCAGCGAAGACCTGGGCGGCGCTTTGATAGTCTTTTTGGGCAAAATAGATGCCGCCGAGATCCAGGCGGAGCCGGGGATTAGCGGGATCAAGATTAATAGCTTGGTTTTGGGAGGCAATGGCCCACTGGTCGGCACCCTGGGCGAAGTTGATGAGCCCGCGGTAGATTAAAGACAGATTTTCAAAGTCAGCGGCCCGGTTGGGAGCCAGGGCGACAGCTAACCGGCCCTCCCGGATGGCTTGCTGGACCAAGGCGACGACAGTCTGTTTTTGCTGGTCGGTCAGTCCGCCAGCCGGCGGAGTTTGGCCGGCCAGGGAGTTGGCGAGGGCGAGATTGGTTTGGGAATAGGAAATATGGTAGCTGTCGTTCCAGGGGTTTAAGGTGGTGGCGTCGATTTGGCGGTTATAGGTCTCGGTTCCCCGGTTTTCCCGGGCGGCGGAGAGAGAGAGGGCAAAATTATAGTCAGCCAGGACGATCTTGCTGAAATGGAAGACGGCCAGTCCAAGCAGAGCAAGGGCAATGACTGCCCCGATGGGTCGAAACCAGGTGTTGTGGGACGAGAGGTCGGGAACAAGAGCGGCATAGGTGTTGTTTTCTGCCAGGCGGAAAAAGCCGGTAAGGAGCCCGAGGGTAGCAAAAAAGGCGATCAAGGCAACTGATGGCGCGGGCAGCAGGGCGAAAAGCACTACGGCGAAAGCAAGACTTCCCAGGAGTCCCTTCTCCAGGGAGGAAGTGACACTTCCCTCGAAGCGTTTTCGGACCAGTTGGAGAATTTTCGCTACCAGAAAGATAAAACCAGCCAGGCCGGTGATGCCGGTGGTGGTTAAAAGATAGAAATAGAAGTTCGAACTGGTCATGAAACGCAGGTTCCAGAAGGGGCTGGAGTTGAACTCAACCGGTTTGGCGGCGGTAAACGCGTCCACAAAATTTCCCGGGCCGGTGCCGAAGAAAGCCGAAGGCAGGGAGTTCCCCAGCGTATTGGCGGCAATTCTCCAGCCAACGTTTTGGGGCAGAAGAATCGGTCCTTGGCGGGAAAGAGTAAAGACGGATGCGGCAAGGCCCAAAATAATTAAGACTCCCAAAAGAGAAGGCAGGAGAGAGGGCTTGTTTTTCTGGGAGTGGAAAAAGAAGCCAATGGCGAGAGGGAGAATGATGGCCAGGAAGATCGCTTGGGAAAGCGGGGAGCCGGACAGGCTGAAAGAAGGGTTAAGGATGACGTTATAATTAACCAGTTTTTGAAGTGCCGGGGAAAGGGACAGAACAACTTGGCCTATACCCAAAAGGGAAGCAATGGCGCCGGAGGCCAGAAGAGCGGTAATTAACCGGGCGAGCCTTTTTTCGCTGGTGACAACTTGACAGACGGCGGCAAAGAGTAAAAGAACTCCGGCGTAGAGAACGGGGTCAGTTCCCAGAGAGAAGATTTTATTGCTTGTCAGAAGGGCGGAAACGATGCTGGCGGTGACAATCAGGACGATTGGCACCAGGAAGGGCGAACTGACAAAAGGAAGTTTGTTTTCCAAGACGGAGCGGGCGAAATAGAGAGCCAGTACCAGAAGGCCTCCTATTAGGAGGAATGTTTGACGCGGGAGGTCAAACCAATCTGCGAGGATC
>CAZRUW010000046.1:0-1687 GCA_964603445.1 uncultured Gammaproteobacteria bacterium
CGAAATTCCCGCTTTCTCCAGATCCAAATGCACCGGCACATCCGTCACAATCGTTGCCAATTTTTTAGCCAGTCCCGCGTCCTCTGCCCCCTCCGCCAGTTTTTTGGCTATTTTTGGATCCAACTTCCCCAAATTTCTATACAATTCCTCCAAATTCCCATAAATTCCAATTAATTCCTGGGCCGTCTTCGACCCAATCCCCCGCACCCCGGGATAATTATCCGAAGGATCACCTTTCAAAGCTTTGACATCCACCCACTGACAGGGTGAGACCCTGTATTCGGACTGTATTACCGCCTCATCGTACATTTTTGTCTCCGACAGCCCTTTAACCGGCACGCAAACCTTAACGTGAGAATTAACCAGCTGCAGCATGTCCCGGTCCCCGGTGACAATAATCACTTCGGAAATATCAGACGACTCGGAAAACTCAGACTCTCGGGACGTCGGATCTTCAGATTGACCAGAGACATCTGGTTTTCTGACCTTCTGAGTATCCCGAGTTTTCTGAAATTCAGTCGCCTGCCTCGCCAAAGTGCCGATCACGTCGTCCGCCTCATATCCCGCCAGCTCAAAATGCGAAATCTTTAATGCCTCCAACAAGCCGTGCAACAAGGGAATCTGGTCGGAAAGATTACTCTCCATCTCCGGTCGCCTGGCTTGGTACTGGGTATATTGCTGCTGCCTAAAAGTTGGCTGGGGAAGATCAAACGCCACGGCCAGAAAGTCTGGCCTCAAATCCGACAGAACCCGCAGAAGCATGGTCATGAAGCCATATACCGCATTGGTCACCACACCTTTTTTATTCGTCAATGGAGGAAGCG
Organism: uncultured Gammaproteobacteria bacterium; assembly: GCA_964603445.1. Classification (GTDB taxonomy): domain Bacteria; phylum Patescibacteriota; class Microgenomatia; order JAMCZE01; family JAMCZE01; genus CAZRUW01. The sequence goes on from CAZRUW010000046.1 coordinate 825, forward strand.
CATGATAGGCCCGGTGCAAAATCGCGTGACCATCAATTAGAACCAAGAGCATATAAACTTCTCCGGGCCCAAAGCCCGGAGTTTTCAAAAGGAAGTTTAATGAACCTCACGAAAACCCCGGCAAGCTTTCTGCTAATATTTTGCCAGAAGAAGCTTGTAATCCTTCGTTTTCAACCCACTGGCTAAGAGCCAGGGGTTTTCAGCGAGGTGATTATAAGAATCCTTATTTCTTTCTTCTCTTTTCTCTTTTATATCTTATTTAAGGTTGCCAACGCCACTTTGGTGTGTCCCATCAATTTCTCAAATTCCTCGCCCTCCAGTGTCTCCACTTCCACCAATTTTTCCGCAATCTTGTCCAGAAGCTTCCGGTGCCTTTTCAGAATTTCCACCGCCAATTTATAACCGTCATCAATCAATTTTTGAACCGCCGTGTCAATCTTGCCGGCCATCGCCTCCGAAATCTTCGCCGGTTCAAAATAATATCTTCCCAAGGACTCCTTCGCTTCCCCATCAAGATTGACCGGCCCCAAATCGCTCATTCCAAACTCTGTCACCATCTCCCGGGCAATCGAGGTCGCCTGCTCAATGTCCGAACTGGCCCCGGTGGTCATTTCCGAAAACACCAGTTGCTCCGCCGCCCGGCCTCCCAGCATTGAAGCAATTTGTTCCACCAAATGAGATTTTGTCTCATGCAACCGGTCTGCCGCCGGCGGAATTAAAGTGTGTCCCAACGACATTCCCCGGGAAACAATGCTAATCCGGTGAACCGGGTCCATATGCGGCAGTTCATGCGTGACAATCGCGTGCCCGGCTTCATGATAGGCCGTCATCTTCTTGTCCAAATCACTCTGCAACCGCTTCTT
>CAZRUW010000047.1:0-11104 GCA_964603445.1 uncultured Gammaproteobacteria bacterium
GTACCTGGCTTCGTTTACGGCCGACGGAGACACAGGAATTAACTCGCAAATAGGGAATTACTATAAAAAAGCTATTGATTCGATGCTGCGGGGAAGTGATGCAGGTTCAGCTTTGGCAACAGTGGCGCAGGGAGTCAAGCAGGTGCTGGGGGGTTTTGGAGTTACGAAATGAGTATAGGTTTACTTGTTGTCAGCTTCTTCCTGCCAATATTTTATCAGGTCTTTGCCGATGATGGCAAGAGAGGCGGTTATGGGGACGGCGAAGACGGCGCCCCAGATGCCGGCGATCTTGTAACCGACGAGGAATGACAACAGAACAATAATGGGATGAATTTTCAGGGCCTGGCCGAAAAGTTTGGGAGCCCAGAAGTTGTAGACGAGTTGAGCGGCAAGGACAAGGACAATAACAACAATAACCATTTTTTCAAGGGAAATGGTGAGGGCGGCCAGAGCGGGAGGAAGAAGGAAAAGGACGGCACCAATAACCGGGATCATGGCCAAAACGGCGGCGGCAATGCTGGTGGACAGGGCGAAGTTGACGCGGAGAATGAGAAGACAGACAAAAGTGATAAGACCAAGAACGAGGCCGAGGGAGACCTGAATTCGCAGGAATGAGGCAAAAGTGGTGTTAATGACGTTTTCCAGGAATTGATAGTCTTCTTCGTATTCATCGGGAATGAGTTTTTTAAGCCACGTGGAAATTTCCCCCTTAGAGATGAGAAGGTAGAAGGAAAGAATGAAGACCAAGAGGAGTCCGGTAGCTCCGGAGGCGACCTGGGTGGCTAAAGACACCGAATTGGAAAGGGTGGCGGAGAGGAAATTTTGGACTTGGGAGGTGAGGAAAGAATTGGGAGGAAGGGAAGAAGGTAGGGCGGCGAGAAGTTGGGAGAGCTGAAGAATGGTGGTCGGGAGAACGATCCAGACAAGAACGGTGATGAGAAGGGCGATGGTGATATAGATGATGACAGCGGCGGTGACGCGTTTCAGGCCGCGGTTGGAAAGATAGATGACCAGGGGCTCAAGGATGAAAGAGAGAATCCAGGAAAGGAAAATGAGAAGGACAATGTCGGTGAAGGCGCCAATAATGGAGCCAAACAGGGTCAAGAGGTGCCAGGAAAGAGTGATTATGCCTAGAATGGCGAGAATTCGCCACTCAGGTAATTTGGTGAGGTTTTTAGGCATATAGAGTAATAATACAGATTATAGAGGGTAGAAAATGGAGGATAGGAGTGGAAAATAGAGGGTTGAGAATAGAAAAAAATCTATCTTCTATCTTCCATCTTCAAAAAGCCATTTTCTATTTTCTATCATCTACCGTCGTATGAGTGTTCCCGAGATATAATAGCGGCGATGAAGTTAAATTACAACCAGTTTTTGGCGGTAGTGTATGGGGAGATTTTTGAGTGGCCACTAACTGAGGCGGAGGCGAGGGTCTGGGCCATAAATTACAAAGGAAACGAGATAAAAGATAAAAGATTAAAGATAAAGGAAAGGAAAATGGACCAAAGAGTTTGGAAAAAAGGAGTTTTGCACAGGAGGCGCAGGGAAAAAATTTCTCAGGGGAAAGAACAAAAGGCAAGGCAAGTTACGGCGATGTTAAAGAAAATCCCTACTCTTTTGGGAGTTTTCTTAACCGGGTCGGTGGCCGTGGGGAATGCCAAGAAGGATGCTGATGTCGATTTGATGATAATAACGGCGCCTGGGACATTGTGGTTCACCAGGCTCATTGTTATTTTGCTTCTCAAACAAAAAGGAATTTATAGGAATTCAGGAATTAACGGGAATTATCGAGATAAAATTTGCCCGAATATTTTTTTGGATTCAAATAATTTAGAAATTAAAGAGAAAAATCTCTATACGGCCCATGAAATTTTGCAGGCAAGGTGTTTGTTTGACAGGGGGAATATGGAGAAACTTTGGTTAAGAAAAAATAAGTGGGCGCACAAGCATTTGTCATATGCGTATGCTTTCAAAACAGAACAAGAGTCCAAATTCCAAGGCCAATTTCCAATTTCCAATAAACCAATTTCCAATTTGAGGGTTTGGAATTTGGAGATTGGTGCGCGTTGGAGTTGGCTTCTTGGAATCTTGATTATTTTTGAGCCATTTTTCTTTTTAACTCAATATTTATTTATGAAACCCAAAATGACCAATGAAAGGGTGGGTTGGGGATACGCGTTTTTTCACCCGCAGCGGCTGGGGAGAGTTGTGGAAGAAAAGTTTAGACAACGGCTGTTAAAATATACTGGTCAATGAAAAAATTTCTGCCCCTTTTTCTGATTTCTGTTTTCTGGTTTCTGTTTTCTGTCGGGTGGGTGCGCGCTGAGGAATGCAACACCAGTTGTTCGGACAGCAGCCTGGACAAGTGCATTGCCGAATGTAATAAGCTGCTGGATATTTCGATGGCAGCGACCAGGCCTCACGAACAGAAGATGGAGGAGCTGCAGGCGATTGTTGATTCCACGGAGGCGGACATCAATACCCTGACTATTTTAATCGGCCGAAAGCGGGACCAGGTAGCGGCTCAGGAGCAAAAGTTGGCCGGCGAGCAGGACAAGCTGAACACAAAAATTAGAAATTTCTACGAAAAAAGTTATTCGTTTGATATTAACTATCTGTTTTCCCTGCTTTTTTCAGGGTCTAACGCCGGCGACGTGGTCCGGAACTTTTCCTATTGGCAAAATTTCATCAGCCGGGGGAAACAGGAAATTGTTAATACGGCGACACAATTGGTGGATCTGAATAATTCCCGGCAAAAGTTGGAGGACCAGCAGACCCAGTTGGCGGCAAAAAAGAAAATTCTCGAGGCAACGCTGGCACCGATTAAAGATTTGGTCAACCGGGCGAAAGCTTACCAGTCACAGTTGTCCGCGACAGCAGGGGCCTTGTCAGCAAGGCAACAGGCCTTGATTGCCGCCAGACTGGGGAGCCTTAACCTTTCCCGGTCTGCGGGAATAGCGATGGCTTGTGTGGATGACCGAAATATTGATCCGCATTTTTCGCCCCGATTTGCCTTTTATACTTTTGGAATTCCCCACCGGGTAGGGATGAGCCAGTTTGGAGCATATGGAAGAGCGAGTGCGGGACAAGGCTATGAAAAGATACTGCGTGCGTATTACAACTTTGACAGCTTGCAGAAGTTTGATTCAAACACGAAGATAAAAGTTCAAGGGTATGGCGAATATTCGCTTGAAGATTATACTAAAAGGATTTACGAAGTACCCGAGTCTTGGCCGATTGATGCGTTAAGAGCGCAGGCAATTGCGGCAAGGTCGTATGCATTGAGATATGTCAGTGACAAAAGGGACGCGGGGTTACCGGATGAGATTTGCACATCACAGGACTGCCAGGTTTTTAAACCTGACCCCAAAACAGGTCAATGGGACCAGGCGGTGAGAGATACGGAAGGTTTGGTAATGATGCAGGGAGGGAAACCCATTAAAGCTTGGTTTTCATCAACGGATGGGGGCTACACCTTGTCTTCGGGAGAGCACGGATGGTCAGATACCCCATGGACTAAACATACGCGGGACACAACCGGCGATGTTAATAGCATTTCCGATTTGCAAAGCAAAGCCTATGACCGGGGTTCCCCGTGTTTTTACAACGCTCAAGGATGGCGGGCAGAGTATAACAAGTCGGCCTGGTTAAAGCCCGAAGAAGTGGCGGACATAGTGAATGTGATTATGGTTTCGGCCTATACGAGTGATTGGGACAGCTGGGATGTGGGAAGAGTAAAAAGTGAATTGCAAAGTCACGGGAAACAACCGTTTAACCGGGTGACTGACGTATCGATGAGTTTTGATTTTGGCTGGGGGAAGACCACCTTGGTGACAGTGTCCGGGGACGCGCCGACTCAGACTTTTGACGGAACGACCTTTAAGAATTATTTTAACGTCCGAGCCCCGGCGAATATCGCCATTGTAGGTCCGCTTTATAACATTGAGAAAAGATAGGGAATTATCACCAATATTCGTATATTGAAAATTACTTTTATATAATGGGACTATGCCGAGAATTAGTTTGGGTGAAGTGAAAGGAGAGATTCCGGTTGGCCGGGATAAAGACGCGGAGGCGGCGGAGAATATAAACGAAACAGTCACGCAGGGGGTGGAAAAGTCTTCACAAGAGGGGCAGGCAGAGTTGCAAACAGAAATATGGGCTGAACAGACGGCAGTGGACACAGAGCTTAAGGAAAAGTCAGGGAAGTCACCACTGACGGCCTTTTCTGCCTATCCGGCGGGAGTCTTTTTTTCCGGCGAAGGAGAGGATGAGACAATCATTATTTTGCTTCGGGCACATATAGTGACAAATATCCCTTGGCTGATAGTGGCCTTCGGCGCCGTTTTGGTTCCTTTGATTGTTTTTCCAGTTCTGGCCGGTTTTAACGTTTTCCCGTCAGTGGGGATGGGAACCCAGGTTTTTGTGACCCTTTTATGGTACGCGGGAATTTTTACCTACTCATTTATCAACTTTCTCTACTGGTATTTTAATATCTACCTGGTGACCAGCGAACGAGTGGTGGATATTGACTGGTACTCGCTTTTGTACCAGAAAGTCAGTTCCACGGGGGTGGCGCACATTGAGGATGTGACAGCAACACACGGAGGGGTGATCGCGGGACTGTTTGATTTCGGGAATATTTATATCCAGACGGCAGGGACTCAGGAAAATTTTGAGTTTGCCAACATCCCCCATCCCCAGTTGGTAGTGAAGAAAATAGAAGACTTAATGCAGAAAGAAGAAGAGGAGACGGAGTCGAAATCTCCGTAGAAGTTTATGACTCTTGAACAGATTTTGAGTTTGGCAAGTTGGTTCCAGTTTAAAACCCTTTTTAAGCTTTTTATTCTGGTGGTTTCTTTTTTCTATTTTGTTTTGACGCTGGTTATCTACCGGCAGATGTCGCTCATGACCCAGATTTTGGAAAGCAAGATTTCGCCGCTACTTAAGACGATTGCTGTTTTCCAGATTATCGGTGTAGGGATTCTGTTCTTTTTGGGAGTGGCGTTTAATTAGGCTGAATTTTGGATAATGATGAAGCCTTTGAAATATCTCGTGTCAACGAACCCGGCTAAGAATTACGAGGTAGTGGGCAAGGTGGCGGTTTCTTCGGACGAAGAAATTTTGGGAAAGGTCAGGCAGGCAGAAGCGGCTGGGAGATTTTGGAAAGAACTGGGGACGGCGAAGAGAGTAGAAATTCTGCGGGAGTTATATGAGGGATTTTTAGGGCGAAGAGAGGAAATTATTAAACTGATTGTGGCGGAAACAGGAAAAACAATCAGGTTTGCCCGGAGTGAATTTGACCGCCACTCGATTGATTTCGCCTGGTTTCTGGAAAATGGTGAGAGAGCCCTTCGGGATGAGATAACTTTTCAGGATGAGAAGTCGGTTCATAGAATTGTTTATGAACCACACGGAGTGACGGCAGTGATTACTCCCTGGAATCATCCCTATGGCATGTTTGTTTGGGGGGTGATTCCGAACTTGATTGCCGGCAACACAGTGGTTTTTAAAACTTCCGAAGAGTGCCCGTTGGTGGGAAAACTGGTTGAAGAAATAATTAAAAAGGGAAAATTGCATAAGGGAGTTTTTAATGAAATTTACGGAGCAGGAGATGCGGGCGAAAAATTGATTGACCAGAAGATCGATTTCGTTTGGTTTACGGGGAGTTCAAAGGTTGGTAAAAAGATTTACCGGAGAGCGGCGAAGAAATTTATTAAAGCAGTGATGGAATTGGGAGGATCTAATCCGGCAGTGATGTTTGAGGACGCGAGAGTGGACGAATTTATAGAAAAGATATACGTCAAACGTTTCAGCACTTGCGGGCAAGCTTGCGACGCGTTGAAGAGGCTTTTGGTTCAGGAGTCTATTTTTGATGAGGTGGTGGAAAAACTAAAGACAAGATTTGAGCGGATTATGGTTGGAGAACCGGAGGATGAAAAGAGCGATATTGCCAGTTTGGTGGCAAAGAGGCAGGTGGATTTGCTGGAAGCTCAGGTGAATGACGCGGTCGAGAAAGGGGCCAGGGTGATGGCGGGAGGGGGAAGGCCGAAAAATCTTGAGGGGGCGTATTATTTACCAACTCTTTTAACCGGAATTAAAAAATCGATGCGGGTTTGGCGGGAAGAAGTTTTCGGGCCGGTTTTGGTTGTGGTTCCTTTTAAGGATGAGGAAGAAGCGGTGACTTTGGCCAACGATACCAGGTATGGTTTGGGGTCGATTGTTTTTACTCAGGATAAGGAGAGGGCTTCCCGCGTGGCCTCGAGAATTGAAGCCGGGAACGTGGAAATCAACGCGCCCAGTCACTGGTTAACCTGCAATCCTTTTGGGGGATATAAGGAGTCGGGAATGGGTAGGGAACACGGAATACATGGTTTGAGAGAACTTTGCCAGGTGAAACTGATCTCCGAAGAGAGATAAGTATATTTAAGCCTCGACGTAATTGGTTTGGGACAGAGCGGGGTCGTGGTTTTCTTCCGGGTAGAAGTTTCTTTCCCAGGCGTGATTCTTTAACTCTTCCATCAGATGGGGCGGGAGTTTGCGGCTGTCAGAGGTGGCCATGTTCAGGTCCACGTGGCCAATATGGCGCATACCGGGGATGACGGTTCCGATTTCAGGAAAGGTAAGGACAAACCGGAGAGCCAGCTCGGGAAGACTGTTGGCCTGAAAGTCCAGGATTTTGCGAAGACTGGCAAGGCGGTGGACCAGTTCGACGCGGCGGTCCCCACCAAAATAATCGGCGCGGAAGTCGCCGGGGGCAAATTTGATGTCCAAGCCAATTTTGCCGGTAAGACCGCCTTCATCAAAGGGGACGCGGGCAATAAGACCGATATTGTGCTCTTTGGCGTAAGGAAAAAGTTTTTCCGTCGGTTTTTGATGGAAAATATTAAAAATAAATTGAACAGTATGAATAAAGCCGGAGTCCAAAGTTTTGAAACAATTGGAAGGTTGGTAATCGTTCAATGACAAACCCCAAAAACGGACTTTCCCGGACCGGGAAATTTTCTTGACAGCTTCTTTCCAGTCGTCGTTCTGGGCCCAATCGTCCTGCCAGACATGAAATTGCATAAGATCGATGGTGTCAACTCCAAGACTTTGCAAGGACTCGTCGACACATTTTTCAATCCAATCTTTCGGGAACACGTCTTTGATAGGTGTTCCGATATGGGCCGGCCATTCCATATTTTTCGGCGGAACCTTGTCGGCCAGGATGAGGCTTTCCCGGCGGTGAGAGTTCCTGAGAAATTTGCCAATTAATTCTTCAGCGGGATGGTGAGAGAAATCATTGGTGACACCATAAACCCAGGCGGTGTCAATAAGGTTTCCACCGAGGTCAGTGTAGCGGTAGAGACAATGGAGACTTTCAACCGGGTCGGAACCGACCCACATGCCGCCGCTGGTCATCTGCCAGGTGCCGATGCCGATTTCTGAGACACGAAGATTGGTACGGCCGAGAAGACGATAGTTCATAATTTACCTCGATATTAGTGAGATTTGGTGATTTTGGCAAGCAGATGAAGTATGATAGGAATATGGGAGTTCTTTCCGGATTGGTGGCCATGTTTGGCTGGGGTGGGGCCGACTTTTTGGCGGCGCTTAGCTCCAGAAAAATTGGGAATGTGTTGACATTGTGGTGGATGCAGGTAGTAGGTTTTTTAGTGGCCTTGCTTTATTTGACCTTCAATTTTGCAACGCTTAGGTTTGAAGAGTTGCCGAAGTTTGTTTTTCTTCTTATTCTAGTGGCCCTTTTTCAATTAGTAGCTTATTTAGCGTTTTATCGAGGCTTGGAGATTGCACAAGTTTCTCTGGTAAGTCCACTGGGAGCATCCTGGCTGGTGGTCACAGCTCTTTTGAGTGTGATTTTTTATGGGGAAATTTTAAGAGCAAATCAAGTTCTGGCGATCTTCTTGATAGTGGTGGGGATATTTTTACTTTCGGTTGATTTGAGAACCTTGTTTCGGGGGAAAGGGTTGGCATTACTGACAGGAGTGCCAGAGGGTTTGGTGGCTATGCTGGGTTGGGGGATTTCCTTGTTCTTGATCGTGCCGGCTTCCCGGTCTTTGGGTTGGTTTTTGCCGGTTTTGACTTTTAAGTTGACAATTATTCTTCTTTTGGGAGGGTATCTTTGTTTGTCTGGGAAACTGATAAAAATGAAATATCAGAGTTCGACTTTGAAACTTTTGTTTTTCATTGGAGTTTTGGATATGGTGGCACACATGAGCTATAGCTACGGAGTTGGCGGTTCTTACGCTTCAATTGTGGCGGCTGTTTCCGGGGCATTTGCCTTGGTGACAGTGGTGCTGGCGAAAATTTTTCTGAAAGAGAAAACAGATCTGTTTCAGGGTCTGGGAATAACTGGTGTGATATTAGGCCTGGTTCTCATTTCGCTCTAATTTGGCGACGATAAAATTTGGGACAGGAGAGATTGGCCTTTGAGGATAAATTCCGATTGGTTGGAGAGTTGCATTTCGGAGATGAAGTTTTGGACCTCGTTTTTTGCCTTTTCTTTATCGGGTGCGGATTTGGCAAAAACTTGAAGGATTTGGAAATGAAGGGAATTTCGGGTGGTAATGTTTTCAATCTGAAGCCAGGGTTGTTGTTGGATAATAGTGGCGAGAGTTTGACTTGAGGGCTGGTTGATGGTGGCTTGGAGGCGGTTGATAATTTGTTGTTGATAGTTTTGGAAAGAGGGATCGGTTTGCCAGTCGGTGGCGGAGGCGAGTTGATCGGCAAGATGGATGTCTTGGCGAGTCAGGTTGTCTGCGGGTTTAATTACAATGGAAATGTTTTCGGGGTGCAGGTAGATTTTGCTTTCCAAAAATTGTCGGAAGAGAAGTTTGGCCTGATCAAAGGGAAGGTCAGTGTCGACGGTTTGGTAGGCGAGCCTTTCTAAGGGTTCGGGAAGATTTGCAGCCAAACCGGTTTGGCGAAGGATCATGTCTTTGATAAAAACAGCCTGGTTGTAACTTCGCTGATAGTCACCCAGGCCGTAGCTTTGCCGGTTGCGGAGAAATTCCAGAGTGGGTTCGGCGGGGAGATTGCCAAGCCGGAAAAGGCCTATGGCCTGGGAGAAACCGATTTTAACAAGGTAGTTGTGCTCCAAGCCGGTGATTTTTTCGATCTGGGCGACGGCAGCGGGAATTCCCTGGATGGAGCACATATTACTGAGGTAATTGCTGTTTTCCTCGACGCCGGGCATGGCCACTTTTGTGCCCCGGGGGACGGAGGTGATGATGAGCTTACTTTCGTTGGGGGAGAAACTGATCATGTGAATGGCGTCGCAGCGGGGAGTCGGGTTGCCGATACGGGCGTCAAGACAAAGAAGAAGAATATTGCATACCACCGTGAGGTTGAAGGATCTTCTCTTGGTGGTTGGATTTTACTGGGTGGGGGTATAGGTCACAGTTCCGTTCCATTCGGAATAGTTGCCGGACTCGTCGGAGGCCATAATATAGATGTCATTGTCGCCTTCATCGAGAGTGAGAATGGTAGAAAAGTTGCCACTCGCGTCGGCTTTAAGGTCTTTGTCATTGACGGAAACATCGGCATTGGGGACGGTTTTGCCGCTGACAGAAATGGTGGCTGAGGAGACGGTTTCTTTATTTTTGGGGGAATTGACAGTCAGGCTGATCATGTCGACGGGAGCAGGAGTATTGGGGGTGGTGGGTGACTGTGGAGATGTTAGTGTTTGGGTATTTGGAGACACGGCAGGTGAAACAGGGGCAGGACTCTTGGCCCGGTTTTGAGATAGGGAAGCCTGGTAAAAAGAGTAGCCACCGACACTAAGAGCCAGGATGACTAGAACAAGAATGAGGAGCAGGTAAAATTTACTCACGGATTAAATTTTAGCATTTTTTGTCAAGATGCTGTGCTGGCAGGGGACAGGATTTTTTAGCTATAACAACAATGTATGTTTCTTTATATTTTGGCATGGCAACTTTTTGGGAACTGGTTATGGTAAACCCGGTGGATTTTAGAAGATTTTCTAACTCGCTTTTTGAGAAATAGTGAAAGAAGGTTTTCGTTTTTCCGGTGTGATCGTATGACTCTTTTCTAAGGGTTTCTCTTTCTCCTTCGATGACAACGATGCAGGCAATACCTTCAGGGACAAGGATCCTTTTCATTTCTGATAAGACCCGTGGTTGTTCTGATGAGGGAATATGAATTAAGCTTCTAGCACACCAAATTCCGGCAAAGCTGTGAGGGGGAAAGTCTAATTTGGTCATGTCCATTTCAAGGAACTTTCCGGTGGGTACTTTTTTTCGGGCGATGGAGAGCATTTCGGGAGAGATGTCGATACTGGTGACATCAAAACGGTGTTTCAGAAGCTTTTTAGTTTCGCCGCCAGGTCCACAGCCAATATTAAGAATGTTAGACCGGGGCTTTAAAAGGCCGGAGAAATGGTCAATTATTTGATCAAAAGCTTTTTCATCGAAGTGTCTTTGGGTATAGAAAGAGGCGATTTTGCGGTAGGGCTCCAGAATGTATTTTGCTTTTAGTTTTCGCAGGTTCATGTCTGGGTTTTCAAGATGTGATAGCTGATTATGGCGGCGCTCATGGCGACATTGTGGGAGTTGCCCAGGCCCAACATGGGGATATGGACGACCAGGTCGCATTTTTCCAGGAGTTCTTCTCCCACCCCGGTTCGCTCGTGGCCGAACATGAGAGCAACGGGGAATTGGTAGTTTGCATCGCTGTAATTGAGGCTGGTATCAGTTTGTTCGACACCGATAATTTGGTGGTTTAGGTTTCTTAAGTGGCTTAGGACACTTAAGATGTCTTCATTTTGTTCCCAGGGAACGAAAGGGACAAGTTTAATGGCGGTCTTGGCAATTTCTTTTTCAGCGTGGCGGATAATTCTTTCTTCCCTGGTGTCATTTTCTCTTCCCGCCTTCGCCAGGGCTTCGGCAGGCAGGCGTGGGTAGCCGGTGTAGCCAGTGAGATAGATTTTCTCCGCCCGGATGGCATCAGCCAGGCGGAAGAAAAGGCCGACGTTTTCCAGAGAACGAATATTGTGGAGAATAAAAACAATGGGATTACGCGGCAGTTTTTTGAATTTTGCCAGGGAGGGTTTTTGCGAAACAAGCTCGGCGGTAGTGAATTT
>CAZRUW010000048.1:0-3649 GCA_964603445.1 uncultured Gammaproteobacteria bacterium
GCAGTACCGGATGATCAGCCGGGATTTGGCAATTTTGAATGAACTGCCGGAGGGGGCTTACGTGCAGTCGGTGATTTCTGATTCCCCGGCGGACAAAGCAGGGGTGCAGCAGGGGGATATAATCACGAAATTTGACGGAAAACCAGTTCGGGATGCGGATGGAGGGCTGGCGAAGCTGGTGGACGGAAAGAAACCGGGGGACCAGGTGGAACTGACAATTTACCGGGATAACGGGAAAACCTTAACGGTCAGGGTGATGCTGGGAGAGGGGCAACAGTGACTAGGGAATAATATCTTCTTCAATTCCAATTCCATGGCCTTCTTCCTCCTGTCCAAGCGCTTTCCTTTGTGCCCTATCCATAAATCTTTTGAAAATTTGCCATTTTAACTATGACCACCCTGACGGTACGAAACTGGGGTCGTTTCTTTGAAGCACAGAGCCCCTTTTAACGTCTCGCAATGCCTTCATTCCAGCTTCTTTCTGTTCAATTTTTTGCTACATCTCGTTAACATTTTAGCATAAAAGTAGTTTTTGGCCGTTGGAGCCACATTTTAAATCAAAATTCCGTATTTTCGGATTTCGGAAGCCAGGGTGTAATAGGGATCATTTAAATCGCCTTTGGCCAAAACAACCGGTTCAATCCGGTCATCCACTTCGCCGGCGATAATACCCAACTTGACTTCCTTGCTAAAGCGGTCTTTAACGTAAGGAATAACAACAGCGACATCCACGTCACTGGATCTACTAGCAGTTTTTTTGGCGTGAGAGCCAAAAAGGAAGGTCTGAGAAACATTAATACCTGCCCTACGGGCCTCGTGAATAAATATTTTTGTTTTTTTTATGGCTTGTTGCCGCGTCATAATTCTTTTATGAATCGTTTATAGAACTTTGTCCCGGTTTTAAGCCACTTTTTGGTGTATTCTTTCGTGGCTTTTTTGTAGAATTTGAGTTTGTAATCGTCGTATCTGGCCTTGATATTAAATGAGGAAATTTCTGTTAAGTTTTTCTTGTCTTGGCTGGTGACTGTCAAACCTATTTCTTTGACGATTTTTTCCAGGTCATGAATTGGGGGAGCAACTAATTTCTTTTTGGTCACAAAAATTCCCTTTAAAAGTTTTTCCAAAGAAAGATGAAGAAAAAAGAGGGCGTAGTTATAGTTTTCCATCCCAAAAAGTTCTTCGGAAACTTTGAAATCCTGTTTTGAACTTTCGACCCAATAGCTAACAGCTGACTTTTGTTTTTTAGTCATGGGGATATTATATACCAGTTGGGTAAGTGATGATGGGAAGGCCTTGACTACCGGCGGGAGGATAGGGCGAAGATGATGGAAAGTATGACGGATGTGGCCATTAGGATTCCGAAAACATACCCGAAGAATTCCTGACGGAATTTTTGATTCATCTTGTGAGTTTCGTTCAGGCGGGGGCCTTCATTACGTTTCATAGCGTTTTTGGAGTTCCTGGATAATGTTTCCGATCTCCCCTCCCATTATTTTTTCAATATTGTGGAAGTTCTGCTCCAAGCGGTGGTCGGTGACTCTGTCCTGTAGGAAGTTGTACGTGCGGATTTTTTCGTTTCTCATACCCGTGCCGATTTGAGCGCGACGGTCGGCGGACATCTCGGAGAGCCGGCGGTTTTCCTCCTGTTCCCAGAGAATCTGGCGCAATTTTTCCAACGCTTTGGCCCGATTTTTTGGCTGGTCGCGTTCATCCTGGCAGGTGACCACAATACCGGAGGGAACGTGAGTCAGGCGAACGGCGGAGGAAACTTTGTTGACGTTTTGACCACCGTGGCCGCTGCTGCGGTAGAAATCTTCTTGGATGTCTTTGGGATCGAGGTGAATGTCAAAATCTTCCAGTTCGGGGAGCACCGCGACTGTGGCAGTGGATGTGTGAACTCTCCCTGAAGACTCGGTGATCGGGACGCGCTGGACGCGGTGGACACCGGATTCGAATTTTAATTTGCCGAAGACCCCTCGACCTGTGATTTTGATGGACATCGGTGTTTCGGGGTAAACTTTCCAGCCTTGTGATTGGGCAAAGCGAGAGTACATCCGCAGCAAATCTTCCCCCCAAAGTTTGGCTTCCTCTCCGCCGGCAGCACCACGGATTTCGATAATCGTGGAGCGATTGTCGTAGTTCGTCGTAGAACCCTGTTCGTCGTTCATCGTAGAACGAGGGGAGATAGATGAAATTAAAATTTGTTTTTCGCTTTCGAGTTTTTTAATTTCTTCCTTGGCCATTTCGGCAAATGAAGGATCTTCTAAGAGCTTTTGAGCTTCAGAAATTTTTTCATCCAATTCCTCAAACTGAGGCAAGAAATAATTGGGAATATCTTGGTTCATAGAAGTCAACGGTTCATCGGTCATCGTAAAGAATTTTTCAAAGCACTGATCTTGCTAGCTAATTTACTGCATGTTTCGTAACAATCATTGAATTCGTCATCATTTATATAATGGAGATCTCTGGAAATTTTCAAAATTGTTACCAACTCATAACATGAACCCCGAGATAAATCCAGAAAATGCTGAAAATCTTTCTTAGTTCGACTACTGCCGTCCGCAATATTTAAGGAAATCGATACAACTGCTCGTCTGGCTTGAGATATCATTCCGAAAAGCTCATCTCGAGGCCAACTTTTAGTCAAAGTATAAATTTGGTAGGAAAAATCTATCGATTCTTGATATACGGTCAGTTGTTCAAAGCGAAACATCTTACTACGATGAACTATGAGCGATTTGCGATGAACTATCAAGCAACGCTAGCGCGTGGCTTGCAACATTTCTCGGAGAGTCCGAGGGGCGTGTTCTTCGACCTGTTTTTGAACCTTCTTGGCTTTGACAGTAGCCTGTTTGGCAGCGGCGGCTTTTTGTTTGGCCTGGAATCTCTCAATTTTGCCGACGGTGTCCACGAACTTTTGCTGGCCAGTGTAGAAGGGATGGCAGTTGTAGCAAAGTTCAACGTGGATTTGTTGTTTTGTGGATCCGACGGTGAACACGTTACCGCAAGCACAGATTACCTGAGCCTGAGGGTAGTATTGAGGGTGGATGCTGGATTTCATAATGACCATTATACTCAAAATGATTCAAGAAGCCAAGAAGCCAAATCCCAATTCCCAAAAACCAAGGCTCAATTTTTCAATTAGGACTTTTTTGATTTTTCGATAATGGAACTGACGATTGCTTCTATTTCTTTACCCTCGTCGATTATTTCTTCCATTTGAGACTGGAATCTTGGGTTTACTTCGTAAATTACCGCTAACCAGTAGTTGGTTTCTTTAGTTTCTTTTTTGACAGTGGTAAAACTCTGGAAAAATTGTCTATGGCTCGTCGAGCCGTCAGCTTCTTGATCGTTGGCGCCCATGGAGGTGACCGATCGGGTTATTTGGCCAATCAAGATTAGATTTTGAGCCGTCTTAGGCAGTGTTTGGAGGAATTTCAGGACTTGGACGACAAAATTAAATATTCGTTTGTGGATGTTGTATTCTTTTTTGGAGTTTGTGTCTTGGAAATTGGTGTTCATTGGCTTTGGAGTTTGGACTCTCGTTTTATTTTTGAACTTGCGAAGACCACAAGTTCTACTTGTGGATGAGCAAGCTCGAAAAGAATACTTTGCGAAGCCACGTCAGACGTGGCGAAGCCGTCCGCCA
>CAZRUW010000049.1:0-6376 GCA_964603445.1 uncultured Gammaproteobacteria bacterium
TTTTTCCAAAATTTTGACCTGCATACTGGTGACCTGAGTTTGAAGGATAATTTCTCCCGGTGGGGTTTTGGCGTTTCTGGTATCGAGATAGAAAGTAGCCTGCATGTCCCGGGAGGGCGAATCTTTTGGAGTGTTAAGGGAGGTGAAATTGTAGAAATCGTTTTCAATTTCGTGGGTGTCGGTTACTTGATAGCCCAACCGTTTGAAAAGATCCAGGGCCTCGTGCAGGACGGTTGTCACCGGGTGCAGGTGGCCAACAGGTGGCATGACAGCTGGCAATGTTACATCCAGCCATTCAGTTTGGGCAATGTTTTTTTCCTTGTAGCTTCGCAGGGTCTCTCCTTGCGAGGCTAGGGTGTCTTCAATGGTTTTTTTGACCTCGTTAGCGAAGCGGCCGACAATCCCCTTCTCCTCGTTTGGGAGTTCGGGAATTTTTTTGATGAGGGCGGTAAGCTTCCCTTTGCTTTTGCCAAGATACTCTACCCGAATCTCTTCCAGCACGGCGGCCTCTTTGGCAGCCAGGATCTGGGCCAAAGCCTCGTTTTTAATGTCGATCAGTTTATCCTGCATACATTGATATTAGCAGATGTAATCAGATATATCAGATATAAAAAAACTCCGCTTTTGCGGAGTTAAATAACGTTTCTTTTTTCTACGCTATCTCAACTCCGCTGTCGCGAAGTAAAGAAGAAAAAGAAAAAAAGTTGTCTCTTATTTTGCATGTTGAACTATTTTAGCAAAGACTTCGGGATATTCAACCGCCAGTTGAGCAAGAATTTTGCGGTCCAGCTCAATTTTGGCGGCTTTCAGTTTGGCGATAAAGATTGAATATTTGAGGTCGTGGGCCCGGAGAGCCTGGTTGATGTGCAAGATCCAGTCCCGGCGCATTTGACCCTTGCGGTCTTTGCGGCCGGCATAGGCGTATTGGCCAGCATGAAGCACTGCCTCCTTGGCTTTACGCACCAGGCGCCTTCGGGTCATCATGTAACCCTTGGCCCGGCCCAACAATTTTTTGTGTTTAGCGTGAGAGGATAGACCTCTTTTAACTCGAGCCATAACGACAGTTCATAGCAGAACGGGTTCATAGTTCATAGTAGACAGGTCTATTTTACTTTGAACGATGAACGATTTGCTATGAACCTGCTGTGAATTTCCTTTATCGGCTTGTAAATTTTCCCGACAAACGGCCGGATTCGTAAATAATGGTTATAGGCCTGGGTAGACAGTTCGGCTGCCCTGTCCCGGGCGGATTTTTTAAAATTAAGGAAATAACGATGCAAACAATTTCAGTTATCGGTTTTCAGGTTTCAGTTTTCAGGTCTTCGGCGTCTGGCCGACTGAGAACTGATAGTCCAAATTCCGATAACTGACAACTGAGAACCGATAACCGGCTAAATTCCTAATAGTTTCTTCAGTTTCTTTTCCAACGGTCCTCTCACTTGAATGGGCTCTTTTCCTCGGCGCAGATTCGTGCGTCGTTTGTGAGCCTTAAGGTGCCTTTGACCGATCTTGCGACGGATTATTTTGCCGTTTTTGGTAACCTTGAATCGGTCCCTGACGGATTTGGATATTTTCATCTTAGGCATAATTCAGGAGTAATCGCTAATATACAAATCAATTTCAATATACGAATACACCAATATTTGAATTCGTATATTTGTATATTTTGCCTAAATTTGTTAGCCCCGAACACGAATGTGCTCGGGCGCATCAATCTGAAAGATTGATATATTTAACATTACTTTGTTGGTGAAAATACTGCTATTAGCTGTTTTCCTTCAAAATGCGCCTCGCGGCTGACTTTCCCTTCGGTGGCCAAGGCGTCTTTGAACTGGTTTACTATCTTGTGGCCAAATTCCGGGTGGGTGATTTGGCGACCTTGGAATTTTATCACGATCTTGACGTTAAAGCCATCATTAAGAAATTCCCGGGTGCGTTTGATCCGGGTTTCAATGTCTCCCCGGGCGGCCAGGGGGCTTCCGACACGAATTTCTTTGGTCCCGGTTCCCCGTTGCCCGCGTCTTTCTTCAGCTTCTCTTTTTTGTTCCTGATAGAGAAACTTTTTGAAATCAATGATTTTGGCGACCGGCGGTTTGGCCGTTTCCCCGATGAGCACCAAATCGGCCCCGCTGCTTAAGGCATAGTCCAAAGCTTCATCTTTGGAAAGGATCCCGATTTGCTTGCCGTCTTCGGAAATGAGACGGACCTGGGGAACGGTTATTTGGCTGTTGACTTTATAAGTTTTTAACAAGTACGCAGAACTTTATTCTTAATTTCTATTATAATTTGCTTTGCAAAAGTTTGCAACTCCATTTGGCCCAGTTCTCCCCGGTCACGGCTGCGGACGGATATTTTATTCTCTTGATTTTCTTTATCTCCCAAGATAAGCATGTACGGCACTTTTTGCATCTGGGCGTCGCGGATTTTGGCGGAAAGAGTTTCCGCCCGGCTGTCGGTTTCAACGCGGATTCCGGCGGATGACAATTGACGAGTGACGGATGACGAGTATTCCAAATGCCGGTCAGTAATCGGCAGAACTGCAACTTGTACGGGCGCTAACCATGTAGGTAAAGTGCCAGAAAAGTGTTCGAGAAGAATCATGATAAATCGTTCCGCGGACCCTAGAATAGCGCGGTGAATCATCACCGGCCGCTTGATCGAGCCGTCGCTGTCGATATATTCCAGCTTGAACCTTTCCGGCATGACGAAGTCAATTTGCACGGTGGAAAGCTGCCATTCCCGACCCAGAGCGTCGGTGGCCATTAAGTCCATTTTCGGGGCATAGAAGGCGGCTTCCCCAGGGCCGGGGAAATAGTCAATTTTGTTTCGCTTCATAATTATTTCGGCCCATTTTTCGACTTTGTCCCAGGTTTTTGGGTCGCCGAGGTAGGTGTCTTTTTTGAGCGGATCACGAGTTGAGAGGCGGTAACGATATTTGAACCCAAAAATTTGCATGATTTCCTTGGTCATGGCCAGTTCCAAATCGATCTCCGCGTCCACTTGGGACTCTGTGCAGAAAACGTGACAGTCGTCGGTGGAAAAAGCCCGGACGCGGGCCAGGCCGTTAAGCTCACCGGGTTTTTCGTCGCGATAGAGCATGGCAAAATCGGTAAGCCTCATAGGCAACTCCCTGTAACTTCGCTGTTTACTGGCATAAATTTGGGTATGCGAAGGACAGTTCATAGGTTTGAGAAACATCTCTTCATCGGAATAGTGGGAGACGACATGGAACATATCACCCTTATATTTGTCATAATGGCCCGAGGTTTTAAAAAGTTGCGCTTTGGCCACTTGGGGAGTCCAGACTTGTTGGTAGCCGGCCTTTGACTGGAGTTCTTCAACGAGGCCGTTTAAGAGCCGGCGAATTAAGGCTCCTTTTGGGGTGTAGAGGGGAAAACCGCTTCCGACCAAGTCAGAGAAAGTGAACAGGTCAAGGTCGCGGCCAATTTTGCGGTGATCCCGCTTTTCCGCTTCAGAAAGTTGCCAGAGATACTTATCCAGTTCTTCTTTGGTGGGCCAGGCGGTGCCATAGATCCGGGTCAGCATTTTGTTTTTCTCACTCCCCCGCCAGTAGGCGCCGGCGATTTTGAGAAGTTTAAAATTTTGCAGTTCTTGGGAGGGGTTTTCAACGTGCTCCATCTTGCAAAGATCGAGAAAATCCCCGGGGTTGTTGGTCAGAAGTTTTTTGCCTTCGGAGGCAAATTCCTCCAGAAGTTCCACTTTGTAGGGATTATCAGCGAAAAGCTTCTTGGCTTCTGCCAGGGTCACTTCGTTGAATTCAAAATGAGTCCAAAAAGGGAGAATTTCGCGCATTTTTGCCTCGATTTTGGGCAAATCTTCCTGCGAGATTTTGTGGTTGCCCATGTCGAAGTCCTGATAGAACCCGTTTTCGATCGCCGGGCCGATGGCGTTGTGGGCGCCGGGATAGAGGGTCAAAACCGCCTTGGCCAGCAAATGGGCCCCGGTGTGGCGCAGGTTATTCAGATATTCATCAGAATTTTTGGCCATAAAAAACAAAAAACCACCTTATTTTGTTGGAGGGCAATTCTCTGCCCCGTTCCATCCAACTCTTCTTTGCTTTACTCATCAGAGCAAGCTTTGGTGGTCTTAGTTTACTACTTTTGCAGCAGCAGCATCCCGCTTTGAGGTTGGTTGGATCTCATGCAAACGCGAGAATTTACTTGAGATAATTCTAGGCCGGATTTATAATAATGTCAACTTGCACTCGTAGTTCACCGGCAGAACGCTTCGTTGACATCGAAGAGGCACGTGGTCCGATTCCACGCGGGTGCACAGCAATCAGGTTTGTTGCCAGTGAGTGGTAACCTCAATTCTTCGCGTAGGGGGCACTCCTTCCTCTTGATGGCTTCCAGACGGAACTAAATATTTTTGAGAAGGCTATGTGTCTGTAATCCAAGGCCTTTCTATTTTTGAACTTGCAAGTACCACTGGCTTTGCCAGTGGGTGACCTGCCTGCCGGCAGGCAGGAGCAAGCTCGAAAAGAGTTGCTCACTGGTGACAACTTTGTATGAGCCGTAAGCAATTCTAAAAATTAGTCTTTTGACTCCTGTGCCAATAATCATACCTAGCCATTAGCACTGGCAATAGCCCTCTCTTCGGACATGGCAAAATTGGTGCCGTGCTTTTTGAACATGGCCCAGTAGCCTTTTTGCTGTTTGCGGTTGGCCCAGAGCTTAAGCCACATGCGGCTTTCGTTGACCCTTTTTCGCAAATCGCGAAGCATGGAGATGACAAATTCAAAGTAGTTGAGGTGGTAAGCGCCGGGTTTGGCCGGAATAGTTTCCACGGTGACGGCTTTGACTTCTCCCGTAAGTTCTGAGGTTTGCTGCTCGAGTTTTTTGACTTCGAGCTGCAATTCCTGCATGATTTTGCCGATCTGTTGTTCGAGGGCTTTTTGCTTGGCGGAATAGACCTCTTTTTCCTGCGATTGGACGGCATGGAGTTGGCGAAGCTTGGAATCCAAAGAAACTTCTTTTTGGTCAATTTTTTCGGTGGTTTTGTGAACTCCACTGGCCAGATCAATTTCCCCGGAGAGAGCTTGTTTTTGCGGTTTGAGGCCGATTTGTTCCAGAGCGGTGTCGAAGATGCCTTTGGGAAGTTCTTTTACTTCCCGAACAACCCCCGTCCCGACATCTTTAAGCTGTTCAATCGGGTTTTCGACAATGGTGACGGGCTTTTTCTTTTTCTGGTCAACTGCCATACCAGCTATTGACCTGCATTTTACTACAGGTTGTCTAGAGAGTCAATAACTTGGTTATAGTGTTCTCCCGGCGGATGACGGACGCCAGCAAGTAGGATTGGTCTTTTAAAGCCTGTTTTTTTGCCGGATCGGCCTCTTTGTTGATGATTTCGGTTACTTCTTGATCACTGACGGTGACTTGCAAATCGTCAGCCGCGGCTTCCAGGATAAATTCCAGTTTGAGGGCGGTTACAGCTTGCTGACGGTATTTTTCCTTGACTTTTTCGGCTGTCTGGCTGCTGCTTTGAAGATATTGTTCGTATGTCAATCCGGCCTGGCGAACGTCTTCAAGAAGTTGGGTGACCAGACGGTTAACTTCCGACTCGATGAGGATTTCGGCCAGTTCGACCTTGCAGACTTCCAGGAGTTTGTCAATAATTTCCGAAATTTTCTTTGATTTCTCTTTTTCCTTTTCCTGGGTCTCATTGCCTGAGTTTTGAGTCGGGTTCTGCGGCGATTTCCCGGGTGTCCAGATCTTCCCCTTGGCGTTAATAGTTTTGACAGCATCTTTATAATTATCCAGGTCAATTTGGGGTTTTTCGGCTGCTTTGGCAATGAACTGCCAGTCTTTTTCTTCTTCGGCGAAGGTGATTTGAACCTTGGGGCTCACGACCGGTTTGAGACCGTGTTCCTGAAGGGCTTTAGTGTAGGAGGGCGGGAGCAGGCGGTTAATAACCTCGCCATAGATTTTGGACTTGTCGACTTTGGATTCGACGACAGTTTTTGGAGCTTTGCCCTTGCGAAAGCCCTCAACTTCAATTTCGCCAGCCAGTTCTTCAAAGACCTGGTCATAAATGGCTTTGACGTCGGCCCAGGGAACGGTGATGGTGATTTCGAAAGCGGAACCGGAAAGACGGGTGAGAGCTGTCGTCATGGGCACATTTTAAATGAGCAATAGGCAATGAGCAATGGGCAATCGGAAATCGGCAGTGGTTAATTAGTAGAGCGAGGTGACAATTCAGCTATTTAGCTATTGGACTATTTTTGAACTTGTGAGCACCACTGGCTTTGCCAGTGGGTGACCTGCCTGCCGGCAGGCAGGAACAAGCTCGAAAAGAATACTTTGCGAAGCCACGTCTGACGTGGCGAAGCCGTCCGCCAATGGCGGACCACGGC
>CAZRUW010000050.1:0-1979 GCA_964603445.1 uncultured Gammaproteobacteria bacterium
GGGCCTTTTAACCTCGCCTGAAGAATCGTTCATCTTAAATCCCGAAATTTCGGAAATGGAATTTTCCGATTTGGACTTGGTCGTGTCGGCCAGCGAGGATGGAGTGATCATGGTGGAGGCCGGGGCGAATCAGGTTCCCGAAGAGAAGACGGCCAAAGCTATTGAGGAATCGCTGCCGGAGATTCAAAAAATTATTAATTTTATTAAAGAAATTGTTGCTGAAGTCGGATCGGAGAAATATACTTATGAAGCCCACATTGTCAGCCAAGACTTAATAAACGAGATAGAAAAAAACCATCTTAAGGACATTATTCCCCTGGTTTTTACCGACGATCCTTCCTCGAAGCCAAAAACTCATTTGATTGACGAGCTGAAGTTGTCCATAGCCGCGCAGTACGCCAGTGCCAAAAACGGCGAAGCGAAGATGGCGGGGGAAGCCGTGGAGGCTATTATCAAAAAAGCGGTCCGAAAATCGATCCTGGAGAAGAAAAAACGCCTTGACGGGCGAAAACCAACAGAAATTCGGCCGATCAGCGCGGAGGTCAGCCTTTTGCCGCGAACTCACGGCTCAGCTCTTTTTCAAAGAGGGCTGACGCAAATTTTGTCAGTCGTCACTTTGGCCAGTCCCTCATTGGAACAATGGATTGAAACAGCTGAGGGAATGGAAGAAAAGCACTATCTTCACCACTACAGCGACCCGCCTTATGCCTTGGGAGAAACCGGAAGAATGGGCGGTATGGGCCGCCGGGAAATTGGTCACGGGGCGCTGGCGGAACGGGCCCTCTTTGCAGTGATTCCTTCGCAGGAAAATTTCCCTTACACCATCCGGGTTGTTTCCGAGGTGCTCTCCAGCAACGGCTCAACCTCAATGGGATCAACCTGCGGGTCAACTTTAGCTTTAATGGATGCCGGGGTGCCGATTGTGGCCCCGGTTTCCGGGGTGGCCATGGGAATTGTGGCCGAAAGCGAAAAGGATTACGTTCTTTTAACGGATATCGCCGCCTTTGAAGATTTCTATGGCAATATGGATTTTAAAGTGGCGGGGACGGAGAACGGAATCACGGCCCTGCAACTGGACGTCAAGCTTTCCGGTGAGTTTGCCGGACTGACGCCAAAAATGATCGGAGAAATTTTTGCCCAGGCCCGCGAAGGACGGATGTTTATTATGGAAAAAATGCTAAGCGTTATTCCTGCCAGCCGGAATGTAGTCAGCCAATACGCTCCTAAGGTAGTGACAATCAAAATCCCGCAAGAGAAAATCGGCGAAGTGATCGGACCGGGCGGAAGAAGTATTAAAAATATTATCGCCACGACGGCGGCCGATGTGGATATTGAAGATGACGGCACGGTGACAATTTCTTCAATTAATGCTGAAGCAGTTGCTAAGGCCAAAGACTGGATTGTGGGAATGACCCGGGAAGTCCAGGTTGGCGAAGAGTTTGAAGGAGAAGTTAGGAGAATTTTGAATTTTGGGGCATTCGTGGAAATTCTGCCGGGCAAGGAAGGCTTGGTTCACGTTTCCAAAATGAGCGCCGGCTTTGTTAATGACCCCGGCCAAGTGGTAAAAATCGGCCAAAAGGTCAAGGTTAAAGTGGTGGAAATTGACGAGATGGGAAGGATTAACCTGGCGATGTATTGGGGTCCAAAGGAACAAAATAGCCAATCTCCAATATCCAATGATCAATTACCAAGAAGAGATTTTGCGCCAAGACCGTTCAGACCGGCCGGCAGGGGTTTTGGCGGCCGAGGCTTTGGTAGCCGGGATCGCGGAGGACGAAGAGACAGGTATTAAATTCCCTCAGGAAAAATTGCTATACTGACTTCATGGATACCACTGTCCTGGAAGAGATTAAAAATTTGGAAGAAAAGGTCCTCTCGGCGCGGCTGCCTCCTGATTTGTTGGAAAAAGCGAAAGGAATGGTTGTCCGGCTGGACCGGATCGCGAAACTGGGAGGAAATTATGCCTCGGAGTTTGACAG
>CAZRUW010000051.1:0-6391 GCA_964603445.1 uncultured Gammaproteobacteria bacterium
GCCTTGCACCGAGCCGGAAATAGCGGCGGCCGGAGTAGCAGGAATAGCTGAGGGAGTAGATTGCCCCAAGACTCCCGGGGCAAACCCGGCAGCCGGACCGGAAACAAGTGCCCCACCGGGAACGGCTGACAAGATATTGGAATAATCTCCGGGCACGCAGCCGTTACCGCCCCGGACTTTAAAATAGTAGGTTGTTCCCCCGGAAAGCCCCGAAACCGTATAACTGGTGGTGTCTTTTCCCCCAACATTAGGATTGCCAAACTGGTCGGCCCCGGGACTGACACCATAGGCCACCAAATAATAGGTCACCGGATCGGCTGCCCGGTTCCAAAAAAGAGTGACGCTATTGGCGCCGGTTAAAACTGAAGTCAAAACCGGGGCGGATCCGGGTTTGGCATCATTGCAAACCGGGGCAGACGGATTCCCTCCGCCGGCTCCTCCACCTCCCCCGCTGACAATAACCTGGTTATTAGTTCCCACAAAGCCCATCAAGAGATCGAACCCGGCCGTCTTTCCCTGATAGGAGTTGCCTACCGAAGACGGCAGGGCTACTTGCAGGTCATAGTTAGTGGTGGCTTTGCCGGCTAAATCGGAAAGATGAACCGTCCCGGAGTTCCAGAAATCCTGAAGGGAAGTACTTCCCGAGCCATAACGAACCAGCCCGCCTTCGCTGACAGTAAATAAAAGAACCGCGGGATAATCACTGCCGGAAGTTGTGGAGGTATTTTGCGCCTGCAGATAGACGGTATGAGTACTGCTTCCGAGATTACGGACGGTAAGGCTTTTAGTTTGCTTCAAGCCGGGATACCACAAAACCGACGGCGGGAACAGCGGACTGTCATAGGTCACCTGTAAATCGCCGTCTGTTTCGGTAAGGGCCAGAATTATTTTAGGTAAAAATGACAGACCAATCAGGGAAAAACCAAGCAGAAGAAAAGCAAACCGGAGCAGTTTCATAAAGTTTTCTCCAAGTCAAATGAGCTCCCGTCAGGAGACATCAAAGTAATAATGAGGCGAAAATTTTGGACACTTTGATGATAGACGCAGGTTCCGCCGGTGGAACACGTGCCCAAAAGAATATCCCGGGAAACACTTGGCTGGTTGGCCGGATTAATGTCCCCAATGACTCCTTGCGGGGAGGTGCTGGTGCCATAGGTTAATTCAAAGTGGAGAAGGGTGTAGGAACTGGTGTTGTCAACGGTAAAGGTTATGGTCTTTTGGTCGCTGGTTAATTTGAGATCCACCCGCGGCCGGGCTGAAGAAGTGGCCACGGTTGCTGAAGGGGAAGCAATTTGACCGGAAGAACCGGCAAGCACTTGTGCCGAAACACTGGCTGTTGCCGAAGGCGAAGCCGCTACAATCGGAAGGCCAGTTTTTTCCGGGACCGGTTCATTTTCCGAGCGGTTGGTTGCCCCGGGCGTCCCCCGGTCGTCAGCCACACCGGTAAAGAAATCGGCTGTTGAGGCACTGTCAATACAGGTGTACCAGTTCAAGGGATCGGTCCCGATACCGGGCACGTCCGTTCGCTCCATGGAATAATACCGGCCGGTGCTGCTGTCATACAAACCGGCCGTGGGCGCGCCGCCGTCACCGGCAACATCAACAGGCATTCCGCCGGGCGCTTCCAGGGTAATTTCCAAACTGCTGTTGGAAATAGTCAGGCTGCGATCGACCAAATCGGCCGAGACCGAAGAACTAAGACGGGAACTGGAACTGCCGGGAGCGTAATAGGTGACCAAGAACAGGGCCTGCGGGCCAATAGATTTGCCGGAGAAATCCACTCCCATGTCCGTGCCGTCGTATTTGAGAAGTTTAAATCCGGAAAGATTGATTGTCCGGTTGGTCATATTGCGCAGCTCCAGATACTCGTCATTGCTGCCCGCGCCGGTGCCCATCCACATCAGTTCATTGATGACAATGTCCCCATTGCTCACCGACTCACCGGGAGACGGGTCCGCCGTCCGGCCGGAATACAGATTGGACATATCTGACCAATTGGGAGCCTCATCCGCCGCTTTAAGAGCAAAACAATAGTTAGTCGAGGGGTTCAGACCGAGAACTTCCAAAGTCTCCGTTTCTCCGGCATCTTTCGGCCCGGGAACTTTGTCCATTTTGGTGGCGGTGTCAAAATTAAAATCAGAGCAGTGAGCCGGGTCAACGGTCGTTTGGTAGCGCACGTCATATTGGGCAGCCCGGCCAGAATTGCCGTCATTGCCGGGAGCCTTCCAGGAAAGAGTTAGGGAGTTGGGGAGATAGTCACTGTTGGTAACTTCCAAATCGGACACTTTTGCCGGAGCCGTAACATCGGTCACCACTGTGGCCTGATTGATAGCAGTGGCGTTGCCGGCCCTGTCTGCGCAGTAATACTGAATGGTGTGAGTCCCCGCGTCGGGAACGGTAAAATCTTCTCCCGTCTGCCAGTCGTGACTGTCTGTCCGGTAGTCACAGTGGTCCAGCCCGGAACCGGGGTCGTTGGCAGAAAGATGATAGGTAGCATGGGCCGGGGCGGCCACATAATAAGTGCTGACTTGACGGATATAAGCCCAGGATTGGTTATAGGTGTCGCCGGTGTTGCCGGAATAGACCGCCAAATTAAGGGGATTATTATAGTTACTTAAATCATAAACAAATTCCCGCCAGCCAGTGCTGCCGGAGGCGGTGGCAACTGCGGCTGCCAGGGAAAATACCTGTTGGCCGTTGAGCCGGACCATAAAACCTGGGTCGTCATAGCCGGCAAAATCGTTAGTAAAGAAATTATAGCCTACTAACAAGCTCTTGGCCCCCGAAGGAAAAGACTGCATCAGCCGGTTTTCCCAAACATAATTACCCAGATCACCGGGGTAACCGGGAGAGCCAATTTGCGCGGCGGTTGTTCCTCCAATGGTGGCAACTTTTACATCCCCCGCTGTCGTCCAGCCGGAAAGGCCGCCGGTAAAGTCGCTGTTAGTCACGCTTTGTGAAACCACTTTGGTCCAGGAACCGGTGACAGAAAGAAACGGAGCGGAAGGCGATATCCGGTCGATCGTCAGATGACGCAGAGAGGTATTGGACGTGTTGCCATACTGGTCTTTCGCCTGGATATCCCAATAGTATTCACCGTCCGAAAGAGAACTGACAAAAAGACCGGTCGCGGTTCCCCAAAGCGATTCAAAAACGGAAGTGGTCCGGGAGGAATCAGCAAAAATTCGCAGTTGATAGGTGACTGCGGCCAGGGAACAGGTACTGCTTTCCTTGTGCCAGCCAAAATTGACGATCGAAGCCGAAGTAACCGTCCCGTCTGCCGGCGTATCCTGACCGGCAGTGGGAGCTATCCAACAGGAAGTGGTGACACTGCTGCCGCTGGTAATTTCTTCATTACTTAGCCCCCAACTGCCGGAACTTTCTGTCTGCCAACCGCGAAATTTCAGATCGAAACCGCAGGTTTTGGCCTGAAGACTGCTGTCAGAATCACTTAGGCTTAACGTGAATGTCCAGTCATCCTGGCCGCTGCCACCAATCATGACCACCGGCGAGAGGGTTAACCCTGCCAAACTCCCGTTATATTTAGTAAGGCCGCCAAGTTTAACTTCCATTTGCAGGGAGTGGCAAAGATTTGTGTCCTCGGAGAAGTTAATGGCCGAAACGTTATAGGAAAAATCCCGGCTGCCGGTTTTGATGATGCTTATTGCTCTTGACTGACTGCCGCCGGGCTGCAGGCTGGAAAGATTAAACGGTGAAGCGGTCAGAGAAAAGTCCAGTGTGGCAGCGGCAAAAGTATTGCCGGCGGAAACTTCCCTGTCCGAAAGGGCAGAACGGGTCTGGCCGGCCAGAAGCAGGCCCGAAAGGAGTAAAACGACGGTCAGTTTTTTAATGGTTTTTTCCAACGTCATTATTTCTTCGCCGATTTTTTCTTCCGCTTCTTCCCGGAGGGCAAGTTTTCTTTTCTTTCTTTGTTTCATCAGAATCAAGGCTTCCTTTTTAATGGTCAGAATCTCGTTATAGATAATCATCACCGCCGGGACAACGATCAGAACAATAAACCCCAGTTGAGTTTTGGCAAAACTGACCATAAAACCAATCAGGGGAAGGACAAAAAGAGCCTTGCCCAGAACTAAAGCGGCCGGAACCGGGGTCGGATCGGGGGTTTTATTGGCATCTCCCTTAGTTGTATAGATCGCCGACCACGGGGCCTCTTTCACCTCAAAGATCCGGTGAGTGACCGTCTCTTTTGGTTTGACTGGGTCAGCGAAAGTGATAAGGTCTCCTTTTTGATAATTCGGGAATTGCTTGACCACCACCAGGCTTCCGGTCTTGACCCGGGGCTCCATTGAACCGGACAGGACCACAAAAAGACGGTAGTTTCCGGGAATATTCAGAGTGGAAATAGCTACCAGGCCGGTAAGGGTTATCAAGGCAGTAAAAACAGCCCAGTATGCCAACCTTTTAAGGATTTTAATTTTTTCTTTCATCAGCATCAGCTTATTTGGTTGCACAAGCCCTGGCGTTTGTGCAACCTGTAAGCTCCCAAAAGACAGAACTAGTTTGACTAAATCTGGTCTAGGTGGAAAACGACGTCAAACTGCACGCTGTCGCTTTGGATTATGTTTCCAACAGTGGTGGGAATTTGGAACTCTAATACCATCGGCCCTGCGAGGGTAGACGACGGTGCGATGGTGTCCCATATTTGCCCGTCAATTACCTGGTCAATACGGCCAAGACTTGCCCAATAATCAAGCGGGCACTTGCTGCCGGAATCGGTGCAAGAACCACCGTGCGGATATACATAACCCACGCTTCCCGGGGCATTAAGTTTCATCATCAGGTTCTGACCTAACTCACCTTCACCAGGCCCCGGATTCCCACAAGTGCTGTCAGGTGCTGCTTGCTCGGGTTCATTACAACCGTTGTCATAGTTTTTGACATTGGTTATTTCTACCCATGGCTTGCCGGGTAGACTTCCGGTGTTCGACAGTGTCCACATGTAACTGGCAGTGTCACCGGGTTTTATATTGCTAAGGGTGACATGGATAACATTCGGATCGTCCTGGTTGTCAACTTGCAAATCAAGCGTTCCGGTTGTAAAGGAATTCCCACTGCTGGTTTCGGTGTCAGAGAAAACAGCCTTGGTTGAGCCAATAGCCAGGCCAGAAACCATGGCAATAGTCAGAAGGCTTAATAAAATTCTTTTCAAAATAATCACCTCCTATCGGGCAGGGATTTTTTGGGAACGAGAAAGAAAAACAGGGAATTTAAAAATTGAGGAAAGATGAAATAGAAAAGTTGATTCCGGCATGGGTTTACCGGGCAGCCTGAAAAGTATCTGAACTTTACCTGATATTACTTTACTGTTTGAATTTAATTATGTCAATAGTTATTGCTCCAGGCAAAAAGAACAAGCGGAGATGAATTCTTTACAACCGGGGGCCCGCCAGCCGGAGAGAAGCCAATCCAGAGACAGCCAAAAAAGCCAGAAAAATGTAACCGATTTCCCGCGTTCCTGTCGAGGGAATGGCAGAGGGAGTGGTGACTTTAGTCACCGACTCGCCGGGAACACCAACAGCCGGTGTCCCTGCCGCTGAATTTTCACGAGTGGAAGTTTGAGAAGAATTAACTTCACTTTGAGAAATGTTTTTAGGGGTTAAAAACCGCTGTTTGATCTGGTCACCGGTCCACCGGGCTGCCAGGATAAGAATAACAATAATCAAAAAGCCAATGACAACTAATGATATTTGCCGCGTTCTTTCCATAGTTAATACTATAGCATAAAGGGTGGGGAAAAGTCAAAATTAAACATAGACCGGTTCAACAATTTCCAACCTCTCCACTTTTTTCCCGTTAACCGGAATTTTTAATGCATAGCCCAAAGCGTTGGCAATGGCCACGCCTACCCGCAGGCCGGTGTAGCTTCCGGGCCCAGTCACCACTTCTATTTCCGTCACGTCTGACAGGGTGAGACCCTGTCTTTGGAGCATACGGACAACCATTGGCAGGACAACTTGAGAGTGCCAGACGGAAGAGTCCTGAACAAGTTCCTTATTCCCCAATCGGACAATAGTCTTTTGATTGGAAGACGTATCTATGTATAACTTCATGCGAATTATACCGTTGCGAAGATCCGCAAATTTGCGAATCTAGACGCTTGTTAACTTCACTCTTGGGTTCAAAATTCGTTTATACATCAGGCTCGGCTTACTGAAATTTACCAGGATTCCCAATTTCAACTTTGCAGCATCTAAATAGGCCATCACCTGATGCCATTCGGTTTTTGTAAAGAAGCCAATTGTTTTCACCTCAAGAGCAATCTTTTGGTCAATTACAAAATCAATATAATGAAACTCCACGAGCTAACGCTCGTGGTATCTTACGATACGGCTTCGCCACGTCTGACGTGGCTTCGCCGAGTATTCTTTTC
>CAZRUW010000052.1:0-2556 GCA_964603445.1 uncultured Gammaproteobacteria bacterium
ATCTTCTTTTTCGCCCCGCCCACGGCGGGGTCCGGCTTACGCCGGAGCAAACTTCATCTCCCATCCTTACGTCCGGGGTATTAAGTTTGGAAAAATAAAGCTCTAAATCCGCCCCCTCAAATCCTGCCTTGCCGCCTCCACCTTGCCAAAGACTTTTATCTTTTTACCGGGATGTGGTCAAAAAGGTGTTCACCAGTACGCTGCAAGGCACCAACTGTTTGATACATGGGTCCACTAATATCCGGGTGTGCTCCTTTACTTGCCCTCAACTTCAGCATATGAAAGAAATCGGTGGCAGAACCTTCGACCGAATAATCCACTATATCCGCCCTCGAAGAAAAATATGGAGCAAAAACCTTCCCCAAATTGCCGCCTAAATCAGAAACCGCCTCATATGCCTGCCTATTTAATCCCAATGCTTCCTCATATTCTTTCACAAGCCCTAATTGCTTATAAACATCTGGAACACTATGACCCTTATATGGAGAAAATCTTCCATACAAATGATTTAAACCACGATGTCTGATCGCTTCAAATACTGCCCCAATCGACATCTCATAATCACCCCTAATTCTTACTCTCTCCAAACCAGATGGCAATTTATCATGAACAGTCATTCCGTCTATTATCTCGTCAACCATATAACCCACACTGTAATAAGGATTGCCTTCCTCAACCCTGGCTAACATCTCCTCAAAACTTTTCCCCGAATCTTGTGCCAAAAATCCAGCCAAAAACGATTTGTCAGGCTCTGGAGAAGTCCTCACATCCAACAACCTTGATTTCCTTTCTCCAACTTCCGCCACAACAACAGGCGGCAAATCAACACCGAAGGATTCCATTAACTTTTCTCTCTTTGCCCCCTGACCTTTCAAAAAGTCCGATGCCTCTGTATATTTGGTCATCGTGGGCAAGGATAGAAGCATCAATCCCCGAAGCGCCGACCCAAACTCCACTGTCTCCGGCAAAAAGGAAGACGCGTGCTTAATAATTGAATCTCTGAGAGCCAACGCGCTGTTTGGGTGGCCCGCAAAATGACCCAAAAAACTTAAATTTGTCACCTGCCGGGCATCGTCCAAAGCCATTGACAAAACGCGCCAATCATACCTCCAGTTTGGCTCTTTCTCCCTCTGTGGTTCATTTTGTAAGTAATACTCCAACGCCCGTTTCGTCAAATACCCATAAATCTGAAAAACATCACTGTCCGTTCCTTCAAGTTTCTGCCCAAGACTTCCGCCACTAAGTTCCGCAGGAACCCGCCAATATCCATCCGGAAAAATAGCTCCCCTGCTAGACAAGGCTTCAAAGGCCCAATGTCTTTCGGCACAAGCATCGCGTAATGCTGCAAGAACAGACATCCCCTCAACAGCAATTGGAGAATCACCAAAGTCCTGAGACGGGCCAGCGTTTACATGTTCCAAAACACTCGTGTGGGCAATTTCATCACTGCTCCTGGCTGCCAGAGCATAAGCCAAAAAAAACTGAGCCGTAGCACTCACCTCACCATCAGCAGTATCAACTGTTTTACCCCGCTCACCCAACACTTTGCTTCTCAGACGGCCATAAGAAATAGCTGTCCTGTCACCTAAAGCAGCAACCTTTGCAATTTCCTCTCTCGTTAGCTCATGCTTTGGGTCCAAAAAACCCACTGACGGATTAAATTCAACCTCTGATTGAGCAGGAGTTCTCGATTTAATTACTTTTGCCGCTCGCTCAGCAAAATTCATACTGCTCATAATTAAGTCGGGCAGGAGAAATTACTTTTTAACTTTCTTCCCTTTTACAAATTCCTTAAACACTCTCGACTCTGTCGGACCCTTCTGGCCTTGATACTTACTGCCAAGCTTCTTGTGACCATAGGGCAAATCCGCCGGTGTTGAGAGGTAATGAAAACTCATTTGGGCAATTTTCATTTTGGGATAAAGTTTGATGGGAATATTGGCCAAATTGGAAATCTCCAAAGTCAGGGTTCCTTTGAAACCCGGGTCAACATAACCGGCTGTCGAATGGATGATAATTCCCAGCCTTCCCAGACTGCTTTTTCCTTCCAGCCGGCCGACCAAATCAGTCGGAATTTCAAAATACTCCACTGTTTCCCCAAGAATAAACTCGTGGGGGTGAATCACAATCGGCTGGTCGTCCGGAATTTCAATAACCTCCATATAATCCGTCACTGGTTCGCGGACATCCAGAAAAGCCTGCTGGGCGTTTTTAAAAATGCGAAATTTGTTGGCCAAGCGGAGATTATAAGAACTTGGTTGTATAAGATCAGGATCAAACGGAGATATTAAAAGGTGCTTCGACCTAATGAGTTCCTTAAGAGTTCTGTCTGATAAAACCATTTTAAATTCAGCTACTTATTTTTGAACTTGTGAATACCCTGACCGTCAGGTCAGGAATGAACAAGCTCGAAAAGAATACTTTGCGAAGCCACGTCAGACGTGGCAAAGCCGTATCCAAAGATACCCCGAGCGTAAGCACGTGGGAGTTTCATTGGCACGATCTTAGACCCGGAAAAATCACAACGCAATCGTCAATTTTTTCCCCGTGTTACTC
>CAZRUW010000053.1:0-7983 GCA_964603445.1 uncultured Gammaproteobacteria bacterium
GCCACGTCTGACGTGGCTTCGCAAAGTATTCTTTTCGAGCTTGCTTCACCCACTGGCAAAGCCAGTGGTGCTTGCAAGTTCAAAAATAGAGGTAAAAACTTAAACCATCAAGTGGAACGACTTGCTACTTCTTCTTACCAATGATAATTTCCACCTTCACCGCCCCAGCCTGGCCTGAGCCTGCCGAAGGCTCTACCAAAGGTTCCACCACCACCGATTCGTAAGTCTGTTCCAGGGCCGACTTCAAAGTCGCCACAATCTTGTCCGGCACACCCGTTACCACCCGCAACCTGGTCGCCACAAAACCGGCGGAGGTCGCATTCTTCGTCTCCGTCACATCAAAGCCAAGATCTTTTAATTTCGCCGCCAACCGTCCCGCCTCTCCTTCAACCAGCGTCCCGTTCAAAACCGCGACCGGGAAGTCCGCCGGTTTCGGCTCCGGAGCCGGCTTGGCCGTTTCTGTGGCAATGGGGGTAACTACCTCAGACTTTTTCCCTCCTGACAATCTCAACCGGTCAAGATTTTGCACCAGCATTAAGACCAGCACAAATCCCACAACTGCCGCCCCCGCCAGAAACAACTTCTTTTGATTCGGCATTCTTCCTCTCAGCGCCGCCAAATCAAAACTTCCCAAAAGATTCGCCACCCCTTTCCCGGTATTTTGCAAAAACGCCGTCACGGTCAAATCATAAATGTCCGTTCCGGCCAAAGAGGCCAGATTTAACCCGGAAGCGTGCCGCAATTTCTCCGCCAGCTCTGCCGGGAATACCCCCACCGAATAGGCTGTTTTTATCTCCCCTAAATTGTGGTTAACCACATATTCCCCAAACCGGCTCACAAAAAGTTCCGTTTTAAACTCCGAAGCCTCATTTACTGCCCCGTCAGTCGCCACCGCAAAAGCCACCTCTTTCTCAAAAGGACACAAAAGAAGATAAGTTCCCTCCCTGGGAAATCCGGCCACCAAATCATTAACACTGCTTCGAAGGGCCACAATCGTCTTGCCCGATTCCAAAAACGGCCGCTGCAAATCCTCAACCAGCTTTTTCTCAAACGCCACATGAGTCACCACTTTCTTTTCTTTCCCGCTCCCCTTCTTTCCCACTTCCTGACTCGCCATTATGAGCTCTTCCCGAAAATAGGGCAGTGACTGAACAAACCCGTCCACCGAATCTTGCGCGGCCATCGTTTTGGTGAAAGTCTTGTCCGGAGGGAGAAACAAAATCACTTCCGCCGCGTCGCGAAGGGCCATTTTCTGAGCAAACGCCACCTTCACCTGGCTGTTAAATTTTCCCGCATCGGCCACAAAAGCATCCCGCAATGTTTCCTGGTCAAAAGTAATCTGGCCGGCAAAAACCCGGTTCGCCGATGCTTGGATCATCCCGGTCTCATAAACCAAAAGTTTGAGGTTGTCCTTTTCCAAAAATGCCGCGATTAGTTTCTTCCGGCCCAGACTCATACCCAACCAGTCTAAATAATATTTTTCACAAATGCAAGCCACCCTTCCAGCTTTAAGAGACCTCCCCTCTCAAAGGTAAACTGACTTGACAACCTTCAAAGATCGTGTAAACTAAAACAGATGGCAGCAAAAAACTCTATCAAGACTTACGCTCCAGACAGCTTCTACCACATTTATAACCGAGGTGTGGCAAAAAACAATATCTTCCTTGACTCATTTGACTTTTCCACTTTCCTGTCATACCTGAAAACCTATCTTTCGCCAAAAGACCCTGCCAGTCTTAAAGCCATTATTGACTCCCCAAAAACCGGCTATAAAGCTAAATATGAAGCAAGAAAATTACTCTCTTTAAAAAACTTTTTCGGAGAAATCGAACTATTAGTTTATGCTCTCATGCCCAACCACTTCCATCTGCTCATCCGGCAGAAAGAAGCCAACTCAATCGACAATTTCATGAATTCGCTGGGAACAAGATATTCATGTTTCTTCAACCGCAAATATCACCGTGTGGGAACAATCTTCCAGGGGGTTTATAAAGCTGTCCTCGTGGAATCTGACGAAAAACTACTCCACCTCTCCCGATACATTCATCTTAACCCCCCTCCTAGATCCACCCTCCCATCTTCCTTGCCTGAGTATCTTGGCCAAAGGCATTCTACCTGGATTAAAACTGACTATATTCTTCCCTATTTCCACAAGTCCAATCCCCGCAGCAACTATTTGAATTTTATAAAAGAATCAGCTGACGTCGAACCCATTGCCCCTTTAACTCTGGACCTCGTCTAGCTTCAAGAGACCTCCCCTCTTAAAGGTAACTTATGTCAGCCACACAACCGGATCATTCCGAAGTTGTTAACCAACCGGTTCCTCAATTCTCCGCGACACAAAAAGACCTTGTCCGACCAGAAATATGGTTCCCGCAAAACGGAATGACCATTACTCTAGGGTTTGGTAGACTGGTTGGGTGATTGAATTTGCTTGCCCAACAGGAGAAGAAATTGAGCTTCTCAAGCAGCACTACAGGAAGGGAGAGGGAACGGTTTCTCAAAGAGCCCATGCTATTTTGCTCTCTTCCTTGGGTAAAACCGCTTTTGATATCTCCCAGGTGCTCTTTTCTTCAGAAAAAACCATTCGTGAGTGGGTAAAGCTTTGGCATAAGAGCCGAATGGCTTCCATTTTCTCCGGAAACTTTCAAAACGAAAACGCCAGCAAGCTTACCAGGAGCCAGAAGGAAGAAATCGCCAAAATTTTAGCTTCTCCACCGTCCGAGCATGGCCTCCCCAGAAACTTTTGGGACGTGTCCTCTTTAAAGGACTACATGGTTGCTCAATTCGGAGTGGTCTATGAATCAGAAAGAAGTTACCACTTCATTTTCAAACTGTCTAACTTTAGCTTTAAAAAACCGGAGAAATTTGACATCAGAAGAAATCAAAAAGAAGTGGACAAAAGGGTAAAGGAGATCAGAAAAACTCTTTCTCCCTTTGTTGGTGATCCTGGTTGGGCGATTCTGGTTGCCGATGAGTCTAGAATCGTTTGGGAAGCTTTGGTACGGCGGGCTTGGCTACCTAAAGGAGCTAAAACTATTCTTAAGGTGACAAGAGAAAACCTGGCGGCTAATTTTGTAGGTTTTTTAGATCTTAAAACGGGCAAACCATATTTATTTGAAATTCCCTGGCAAAACCAAAAGGAAACAATCAAAGTGCTAAAGCTTTTGACTGGGAAGTACCCAGACAGAAAAATTTGCCTTATCTGGGATAACGCTCCTTGGCATCGAGGCAAGATTATCAGAGAAAAACTCAAGACCGACCTGAGGCAGTTTTACCTGTTAGCTTTTCCTCCGTATGCTCCAGATACTAACCCCCAAGAACACGTCTGGAAGTGGGGCAAGGAACAAATCTCTAACAAACAGTTCAAGTCTCTGACGGATTTAACCAAAAACTTCAACCGGATTATTATGAGTCGAAATTACCCCTACCAAATCTGACTATTCCGTTTTGCGGGAACCATAGGTCCCGGCATTGACATTTCACCAAAAGCCGAAAGCGCCCTTAAAGAAACAAGAAGAAAAGATGGGGACTTACGTGTCCTTCCAATCCATACTCTTACAGAGTTACAAGCCTTAATCCAACGCAACTCCCTCACTCCCTCGTTGGCCGGAGATATCTTGATCTGTCACCATTCTGCCGGACTTGCTCGACCTGTTGTTGAATCTGTCTGGGACCAAGATCCTGTCAACCAACCCGGTTTAAGTGCTGACTTTCTCCCCCTAGGCTGGAAAGTTGAGCAAACCGAACAAGGACAAACCCGCCTAACCTTTCCCGCCAAACCTGACGAAGTGTTCAGAAAAGGCCTTTTTAAGAATAGAATTCCTACCCATGTCCCTCGAATCTGTTTAGACAACGACAGAAACACTATTATCAACTCCAGAGTTTTTGCGGTCGTCGATCCCGAATTTTTGGCAGACGGGGAAGGATCCCAAACTATTGAGGCTCTTGGAGACTCCCAACCCCGCCCGGAAATAGTTTTAACAGGCGCCGATTTCGCTGCTCCAACAGAAGTTGCTTTTTCTATAACCAACGCCGAAGCCGAAACCCTTGGGTCAAACCCCGTCGCAGACGCCATTGACAGCCTGAAGAGCCAGTCTACCGTCCCATCGATTAAAAAGGAGGAAACATAGGACAGTAATATCCCCCCAACTACTGGTCAGCTTCAAGAGACCTCCCCTCTTGAAGGTACCTCCCCTCTTGAAGGTAAAAACTCAAGACGGTGGAATCGCGTCGGATCATGTTTCCTAATAGCCGACAGGTGCTTCTTCGTCCCGTATCCTTTATTTTGCTCCCACCCATATTTTTGATACTTCATTCCCAACTTCACCATCTTTTTATCTCTATAAACCTTGGCAATAATGGACGCCGCTGCAATACTGAGCACTTTTTCATCCCCCTTTACAATCGCCTTCTGGTTCGACAGCCCCACACCGGGAATATATTTAACATGGAAAGCATCCAATAAGACAAATACACGAGACTTCTTGAAATCAAAATATAGATGTCCTTGATCTTGAATTCTTGATCTTTTGAACCTTTGATCAAGACATCCAAATTTCAAGTTGTCAAGATCAAGTGGATCAAGCGGGTCTATCTTCAAGGATTCAAGAAGGTTTTTAATTGCCCCCCTCATCGCCTTCTCCGTCGCTTTCACTATTCCGCGCCGGTTTATGTCCGCCACTCCCGCTTCCCCAATTCCCCAGGCTGCATTTTTCCGAATAATCCTATCCAGTTCCTCGCGCTTTTTCGCCGTCAGCTTCTTCGAATCATCAATCCCCAGTCCTTCCCAACGAAAAGACAGGTTATCAGTTCTCCGTTTTCTGTTTTCGGCTCCCGGTTTGCCAGTCTTCAGTCTATCGGTAACTGACAACTGAACTGCCCCCGCCACCACCGGCCCGGCGAGCGCTCCCCGCCCCACTTCGTCCACACCAATCACCACCCGGTATCCCTGTCGCCACGCCTGCCTTTCCCGCCGGAAATCAGGTCGCCCTCTTTTCATCAACTCCATTTTACCCCTACACTTTCTGCCCATAATCCTTAATTTGTTGTACATAACCATCAGCGGCCGCTTACATCTGTCTACAAACCAAAACGACACCTCTCCATAATCCTCCTTAATCTCCACTGTCTTGACTTTCAGAGCGGGAAGAGAGAGAATAAAATAAACCAAATGTCAGAGAAAAACTTCCGGGAGCAGTCAGTTCAACTACGGAATTTAACCAACGGACTCAAGCCCGCAGAAAGAGTTTAGCTTTTACCGCGCATTCTTGAAAGGACAATTGGTAGCATTAATGGAACAACAGGGAAGCCTAACATCTGCTGAAACTGACAAACTTGCTTTAGAAATACTCCAAACCCGTCCGGCTCCCCTGCAAAAATGAGCTAGCTCCCCACGTAATTAGTCACGAAAGAATCCTCCCAAAACGGGAGTTGTTGAGTCAGATTAAATCCTCCTAAAACCAGTTCTATTTTTCTCCCAGTTTTCTTCCCAGCCGGGTAATTTCCAAAAGCAACTTTTTAGGGTTGAGTTTCAGGAATCTTTTCCTCAACTTCTCTTTTGTTTCCTCGGGCACATCCGGACAGTTCAGCACTCTTTGGTAAGCCGTTTTGGCTTTACCGTATCTCCTGGTTAATCTGGTTCCATTTCTTATTTTCTCCTTAAGCCTCATCACTGACTGAAAAAAGTTCTGGTAATCCGAGAGGAGATCGTAGAGACGATTGAGAATCTTTAACTGCCCGTATGTGTCCAGCCTCCGGTAGCCCACGAACCGTCTGACCACGGAAAAGTTTTGCTGTTCAATGTAGTTTTGATCATTCTTCTTTTCCTCTCTGGCTCTCGTGTAAGTTATTTTGTTCCTTTCGGAATATCTAACCAGATGGTAGTTCACAAACTCTCCACCGGTGTCAAAATCAATGCCAAGAAGGGGAAAGGGTAATCTTTCCCTGATTATTTCCAGAGCTTTAACGGTAT
Organism: uncultured Gammaproteobacteria bacterium; assembly: GCA_964603445.1. Taxonomy (GTDB): domain Bacteria; phylum Patescibacteriota; class Microgenomatia; order JAMCZE01; family JAMCZE01; genus CAZRUW01. Next base: position 5,975 of record CAZRUW010000053.1, read on the forward strand.
GTCGTTCACTCTTTCCCAGAAAGGCCCTGGCCTCATTCCAGCCGGTAAACACGTCTGTCGTATCTAGAGTGTAGAGGTAATCCCCTCTATTGTTTTCGTCACAGTGATGAACCGTGTCAATTTCCAAAAACCCTGGTTTTTTCTCTTCCTCTTTCCAATCAGAAAAAGTCCTTATTGGGATCTGGTTTTTAAGAAGGCTACCAGGTTTGGTTCGGGACCGACCTTTAAGATTAACGCTTCTTCGCTCATGCATTAGGAGCCGATCAACTGTTCTGGCCGAAATTGCCAAAAGGAGGGCTTTCTCCTCTTTGGAAACAACCCATTTTTCATGTCTTTTAAGAGACGACAGGTACACGGGAATCATGGGAACAAGCCTTGTGCCACAAGAGTAGTTGGATACGGCCCACAGTTTTTTGAGGAGTTTGAAGACTGAAAAGTATGGCGATTTTCTAACCCTTCTTATGCGTCGTTTCCTGGGTGGATTGGGCAAAATTTCCTGTAAATGCTTACGGCTGTACCCGGTAGTTTTGGTCAGCCTGTTTAAAAGCAGGGTTTTCTCGCCTTTTCTAGCCCTTTTATATTCTCTGGAGAAAGCCCGAACTACCAATGATTTATCTTTTCTTTGCAATTAAATTCACCTCCCTAGGGCAGAGAATTTCTCTCTATATTTCAGGAAGATTATCTCGTGACGCAACGAATGGCTTTCAGGAGGAAATTAAGTGACTCAAATCGCCCCATTTACTTTTTTGCCCTTCTTGTTTATACTCCCCTTGACAGCTCGTGTAGGGCTGTTATTTAGTGCAAAGAAGAAATAAAATAGAAGAAAGAAAAAAGAAATAAGAGATCTAAAGAGACCTAAAGAAAGATTCTTTGTCACTTTGATTCTCTCAACTTTCTATAAAGCAGTTTCAAAACTGCTTTACACAACTCGCCTAAAGGCCAAAACGAGCTTGGTGAGCGAGTTTTGAAACGAGTTCTATCTTCTCTTTTCTTTCTTATTTCTTATTCGCTGCTCGCTGAATACCTCACAACTTGTTGCGAGGATGAAGCCGAACAGAGAAGACATCCGGGTGTCCAAAGGATACCCGCGGTTTACCGCGGGGAGGATGTCATTTTGCCTTATGGATTCTGATTCCTTTAATATTACCCGTCCTGATTTCGGCAAAAACCCCGTTGAGTTTTTCAAAGAGGTCAACACCGAACTGCGCAAGGTCACTTGGCCCAAGCGCGACACTGTGCTAAAATTGACCGCAGTTGTCATTGCCGTCAGCGCCGTCGTCGGTGTCTATCTTGGCGGACTGGACTTTGTTTTTGCCAAAGGAATCGAAATTTTGCTCAAGAAATAAAAAAATAAGAGAGAAAAGAGAAGAAAGAAATAACAAAGGCTTAAAGAATTAAAGAAAACGCCTTTTGCCCTTTTTAACTTTTTTATCTCTTTTTTATTTTTTCTCTTTTATCTTTTCTTTGAAGGTATGGATGACAATTCACCATTAACAGTTAAAGAAGCAAATACTCAATCAATTCAGATTGAAGAAAACGTGCCGTCTGAGGCCAAATGGTATGTCGTTCACACCTATTCCGGCCACGAAAACAAGGCCGCGGCCGCCATTAAACAGCGCATTGAGGCAATGAAAATTGAAGGCCGGGTTTTTAACATCTTTGTTCCCACCCGGGACACCGTCACCGTTAAAAGAGGCAAAAAAGAAGAGATTAAAGAAAAGATTTTCCCCGGCTATATTCTGGTTCAAATGATTCTCGACGACGATTCCTGGCTGGTTGTCAGAACCACTCCCGGTGTCACCTCCTTCGTCGGTGTCGGCAACCGCCCCACCCCCCTCTCGGACAAAGAAGTCCAGGTCATTATGAAATTCTCCCAACAGGCCGCGCCGAAATTCAAATCCAGCTTCTCGGTGGGCGAAGCCATTAAAATTATTGACGGGCCGTTCGCCGACTTTCTGGGAACAGTTGAATCCATTGACGAAGCCCACGGCAAAATTAAAGCCTTGGTT
>CAZRUW010000054.1:0-4302 GCA_964603445.1 uncultured Gammaproteobacteria bacterium
AATCGAGAGTGTCTTTTTGGCGGCTGAAGTTAACCGTGGTAATGGCCACTTTGGGCATGAAATGATTTTACTCCTCTGGGTTTAAATTGGCACAATCTTTGTAGGCAAGGACTTGTTAACTATAGGTTTTTGCGGTAAAATAGATCTATTGTGGTTGCCTGTCCTAATTTTATTGCGGCAGTTCGGCAATCGATTGCAGGGGGTGTTGCCACCGAGCAAAAGGCTCCCCAACAATATTTTGAGAAGGGGCAAGTTAGGGAGACGACGTGGAAAACAGGAACATGCTGTCAGTGTGGGCTTACTGCCTATTTGCGCAGAAAGGATTATAGCGACGGTACTCAGCGCCGTTATGTCAGTGTTTACGGGGTTGATCGCTGTGCTGCTGTAAAAAGGCCGGCGTTAGAAGGCTAGCTTTTTCCTCTTGCGCCTGTTTGGTCATTTGGGATATAATCTCGGTATCAGCAACGAAAGGAAGTGTTCATGATTGATCAAATCAAAAAGTTCTTCGAACAAATCAAGAAAGCCCTCGGACTCTAAACCCTCACAGGTATCAGACATGACAGACCTTGACAGACAAAAAGGGAATGTTTTGTTGTCTGAAAAGTCTGCCAAACCTGTTAAATCTGAAAATTCTAAGTCGACCCCCCAGACAATGGAGGAGCTCCTGAAGGGATATTCGTGGACTGGGTTTAAAAAGGGTGATGTTTTGATCGGGACTATTTCTTCAATCTCCGGCAAAGAGGTGCTCATTGACTTTGGCGGCAAGATGGAAGGGGTCGTGGGACAGAAAGAATGGGACCAAGTGAAGGATTACGTGGCCAAGCTTAAAGAGGGAGAGAAGATTTCGGCGGTGGTGATCACGCCGGAATCGGAGCGGGGACAGATGGTGGTTTCGATTCGGCAAGCGGGAAGCAAGTACCGCTGGCAGCGGGCGGAGGAGCTTCTTAAGTCCGGGGAGGCGGTCAGTGTCAAAGGTGTAGAAATTAACAAGGGCGGGTTGGTAGTGGAATTTGAGGGACTGCGGGGTTTTGTGCCGGGGTCACAGTTGTCTTCGGAACACCAGGCGGAGATTAACAGGATGCTGAACCGGACAATTAGCGTCAAAGTGATTGAAGCGGATGAGAAACAGAACCGGCTCATCTTTTCGGAGAAGGCGGTGACCGGAGCGGCCGATCTGGCCAAAAAACTGGAAGACCTCAAATCCAAAGTTAAGATTGGCGAAAAATACAGCGGAAAAGTTTCCGCAATTATGCCTTACGGGGTTTTTGTGAATCTTTCCAACGGGGCTGACGGGCTGGTGCACATCAGCGAAATTTCCTGGCAGAAGGTAGAAAACTTGGGAGAGATGTTTAAGGCGGGGGAAGGAGTGGAAGTTATGGTCCTGGGGATAAATGAGACTGACGGGAAGTTGAATTTATCAATTAAGAAATTGCAGCCCGATCCCTGGTCGGAGTTGTCAAAGAAATACACGGCGGAGCAGCAGGTCAAAGGCAAGGTAACGCGGGTCAGTTCCTATGGAATCTTTGTTCGGCTGGATCCGTCAGCTGACGGAGGGATTGAAGGCTTAATTCATATTTCCAAGGTACCGGCGGAGTCGGATTTCAAGTCTGGGGACGAAGTCACCTGCACGGTCGAGTCGATTGACGCGACAGCCCACAGGATTAGTTTGATTCCGGTTGTGACGTATAAGCCTATTGGCTATAAATGAGCTTTGCTCATTTGCGGTCCTCGTCCGCCAGTTGGCGGACTGCGGGCCTAAAGTAGCCAAAGGCTTGCGCTCCTCGCCAAGTCTGACTTGGCTGCGGGGTTAAAGCCAAAATGAAACTCTCCGAAAGCCAGGCTTTTAAACTCTTTGATAAGTACGGGATAGTTCATCCAAGGCTCGGGGCAAACTTCGGTAAAGTGGTAGTCAAGGCTGATATTCCAATGGGAGGGAAGGGGAAGGCGGGGCTGGTGGTTATTTGTTCGAAAGACCAGATAAAAGATAAAAGTAGTGAGATAAAAGAAAAGATAAAGGGAATGGGATATGAAGAGGGGAGAAACGTTATTATTGAAGAATATATTCCGCATGAGGCGGAAATTTTTGTGGCTTTGAAAGCAGTTAGGGAGGGGATCGAAGTTTATTATTCAGGTGAGGGAGGGGTTGATGTCGAGAAGAATTGGGAGAAGGTAAGCAGATTATTACTGGACGAGAAGGCATTGGCGGGTAATAAATGGTCATTAGAGAAGTTTTCAGGAGACCAAGTGGTTAGGGAGTTTGTGGAAGGACTAGTACGGTTTTTTCAGGAGGAGGACGCGACCTATCTGGAGATTAACCCTTTTGCTCTGGATAGTACATTAGACTATCCGGCCGGATATGGTAATGTACGGGGGGCGGTGGCTTTGGGGGTGGTTTTGGAGTTGGATGAAGCGGCGGAGTGGCGGCATAGTGATTGGAGGAAGTTAGGAATCGGTAATTCCCCCGGAAGAACAGAGAGAGAGCGAAAAGTTAGGGAAATAGATGGTCAAATAAAGGGGTCGGTGAAGTTGGTGGAGGTGCCGCAGGAAAAAAAGAACCAGATAAAAGATGATAGTAGTGAGATAAAGGAGAGGAAAGTGGGGAATGGAAATGGGAAAAAAGAGAGCGAACTTACAGCGGTGATGGCCGGTGGGGCGGGGGCGGCTTTGTTTCTTTGCGACGCCATAATTAACAATGGCTTAACACTGGCGAATTACGCGGAGTTTTCCGGAAACCCGCCGAATTGGGCACTCACTGAGCTTGTAAAACAGGTGTGTGCCATTCCGGGAATCAGGAACCTGGTCATAGGATCGGGAATCGCCAATTTCACTCCGGCGAAAGCGAATATTGAAGCAATTATAGATGGCCTGCGGCAGTCCCCGCAGGCAAAAAATTTGAACATTGTGGTTCGAAGGTGCGGACCGGGGGAGGAGGAGGGCATAGAAATAATGCGGAAATGGACTCAGGACTCAGGGTACAAGATACAGGTTTTTGGGCGGGAGACGGGGATGGCAGAAGTTGTCAAGAAGTTAGTAACTAATAGTAACTAGATGGTAACTGATCACAATTTCAGGACAATTTTGATTGGTGGAGAGCCGGCGAGGCGGGCAGCGTTTAAGATCGGAGAGTTTGATTATTTGTGCGGTTTGCCGTTTTCCGTCAAAGGGTTTGTCAACCCGAACTTAAGCCAGAATTATTCACTGGTGAACTGCGGCCGGGAGTGGCATGATGTGCCAATATACCGCGATCTCCAATATCCAGTAACCAATGACCAGGCGATCAATTCGGCGGGGATATATTTTAACGCTAAGCATGTGCTTTATTGGGTAAGAGAAGTGATCAAGTATCCGCAAGTTAAAAACGTGGTGATTTTTGCGGAGGACGTGCCGGAAAAGGACCAAAGAGAGATTTGTCATTTGTCACTGGTCACTGGCACTAATATTATTGGACCATCATCGACGGGAATGTTGGTGGCGGGTGAGGGGAGACTGGGGGAAATTGGCGGGGATTGGAATAATTTAAATCTCTGCCATTTAGATAAGCAGGGGGATGTGGGGATCATCACCAAATCAGGGACGATTTCCGGGGAACTTTTATGGGTGGTGTCCCAAAACTCAAAAGGCGTGCATACGGCAGTGCAGGTCGGCGGCGACCCGTTCCCGGCGACGGATTTTGTCTGGTGGCTGGAAAGATATGCCGCCAATCCGGAGATTAAGACAGTAGTGATGGCGGGGGAAGCGGGGGGAGATTTGGAAGAAAGAGCAGCAAATTATATAGAAGAAAGAAGAAAGAAGAAAGAAGAAAGCCAAAAAATCATTGCGGTGATTTCGGGGAAGTTCTTAGAGCAAATGCCCAAGGGGCAGAAGTTCGGGCACGCGGGGGCAAAACAGGAGGAATCGGGATTCGGGTCAGCGGCTCATAAGATTGAAGTATTAAGAAAAGCCAGTGTAGAGATTGTGGAATTTGAAGATCTTGGAGCCAGGTTAAGAGATTTGGCAGACGATACAGGATGTAGATAAGAGTACGCGGCCGCTTACTTCTGTATACAGGCTGTTTAAAAAGGGCATGATGATTCTTTAAGTTTCGTCCTTCGAGTTTCAACTTCGAGTTTTGTGGAATTAAGATATATATTCATCATCCTCTAATTTGCAATAATCTTGATGAATAATACCCATCGAAATGCGGGAAACGCCTGACAGTTTACCTTATGATGGGTACAGTTCTCACATCCCAAAAGTGGATTTGAATTTCAGGAGTTTGTAGGGGAATTTTCTGTTGTTTAAGTAACTAACAAATTCATCAGT
>CAZRUW010000055.1:0-4611 GCA_964603445.1 uncultured Gammaproteobacteria bacterium
GTCTCTGACAGGTCTGCCGTCAGTGCCACTACCTCGGGATTCTCTGCCCCCAGCTCCGCCAAAGCTTCCCCAAACCCGTCCCGGCAGGCCTTCATCTCCGCTGATGGATAGTTAATAAAGTTAATCAAGTTAATTTAGTTAATTAAGTAAAAAACTAACGCCTAAGAGACCTCAAATAACTTGCGACGCCAACAGATAAACCCTGATACTCTCTGTCCAAATGATCGAATTCCATCTGGGTAATATAGCCCAAGGCCAGAGCCAGAGACAAATGAGAGCGCGTCTCCTCAATTTCTCCTCTTGCTTCATAAAGCACTCTCATTTCATCTTTAGCAAAATATCTTCCATGACTCTCCGCTATCAACGCGGGGACTGCATCAGCCGATCTATTTTCGAACTTGTGAGCACCACTGGCTTTGCCAGTGGGTGACCTGCCTGCCGGCAGGCAGGAGCAAGCTCGAAAAGAATACTCGGCGAAGCCACGTCAGACGTGGCGAGGCCGTCCGCCTTATGCGGACCACGGCTTTTAGCCGTGGAGTTTCATTAGTTTGGTCAGTCAAACCATACTTCTCCACTTTTGGATAAGTTTGAGTTAGTTTTCTTACTTCCAAATCCAACGAAAAAGCCTTTTGCCATATTTTCAATTCCCTAAAGTCACCAGCCATTAAGTTCCCTTAATTAACTTTCTTAACTTAAATTAACTCAATTAACTTGTTTATTGATGTTCACTTTGAATCTTACCTCCCAATGTCCGCAACTCTTTTAATGCTTCTTCCCCCTGATCTTTGGAGGGTGGTTTTCCGTGCCACAAGAAATCTCCTGTCATAAAATCCACCCCTTTGCCCGGAACCGTGTCAGCCAAAATGGCCGTTGGCTTGTCTTTAATGGTCCACGCTTCCTTAACCGTCGCAATAAACTGCTCTATCGAATTACCATCTACCTCCATCACATGGAAATTAAATGCTTTTAACTTGTCATATAAATTTTCCAGTGGTTGCACCTTCTCCGTATAACCGTCAATCTGAATATTGTTCCGGTCAATAATATAAATCAGATTGGAAAGTTTCCGGTTCCCCGCCATCATCAACGCTTCCCACGTTTGCCCTTCCTGAAGCTCCCCGTCCGACCCGATCAAATAAACCCGCCGGTTTGCCCGGTCCATTTTTCCGGCAATAGCCATCCCCACAGCCACCGACACTCCTTGGCCCAGTGGCCCGCTGGAATTTTCTACCCCGGGCGTGTTCTCATGATAAAGTTGCCGCCCCGGATATTCCTGTTCATGATGCGGGTGTCCTTGCAACCGGCTCCCCAATTTTCGCAGTGTTAAAAGTTCGTCTTTTTGCAACACTCCGGCGTGAATTAATGTTGTATAAAACACCGGACAAGTGTGACCACAGGACAAAACCAGCCGGTCCCGCTCTCCCCATTCCGGGTTTTTGGGATCGTAACGCAAAAGGCCACCGAAGTACAAAGCCGTGAAGATATCCGCCAGGTCCAGCGGCCCGGCCGAATGGCCAGACCCCGCCTCCAACAGCATTCGAATTAAATCTTGTCTAATTTCGTTCGCCTTTATTTCCAGTTGTCTTATATCCGCCATCTTAATTGTCTTAATCTTAATTAAGAGAATTCACTTAATTAACTTAATTAACTCTTCGTATCTTTCCTTGGGATCCTTCGCCTTAACAATATAACTTCCAACGACCAGCGTGTCCGGTCCCGCCTCCACCACTTCCCGTATGGTCAACTCGTCAATTGCCCCATCCGCCTGAACCTCCCCCGGAAAATTACCGGTTTTCAACTCCCTTATTTTCTCCAGCTCCGCCGGCATGAACTTCTGGCCCTGCTTCCCGGGCGTAATATCCAAAACTGTTATTGTGTCCAAAAGACCCGCGTACGGCTCGATCTCAAAAACACTGGTCGCCGGTCCAATCGCCAAACCCACAAAAACTCCTTCCCCGGTCAGTCCCTCCAAAATTTCCCGAATGTCTTCTTCAATCTCGTATTGGATAATAATTCTTTTAAACCCGGCCTTAATCAAAGCCGGAACATGCGGCCAGGGTTTCTGCACCATCATGTGGGCTTCAAACTCAATTTTCTCCGTGTAGTCCGTTACCAAATCCGTGACATCTTCCGGTCTAAGTGTTCGCGTTCTCTCAAAAGTCCCGTCATTGAAATCCACCTGAACCCGCCGGGCAAAACCGGAAATTTTCTCCAGATTTATCTTGAATCCCTCGGGGTCTTTTTCCAGTAAAGCAGGTACAACAGTCATTTCTAACAAATTTTTTTTAGTCTTCTAAGATACCTTTCTTCACCGCTGAACGGAGTTTCTAAAAAGGCCTTCACCAAACTTTTGGTTTTCTCCAAATCCATGAAGTCCGCCGCAATTGATAATACGTTTATGTCATCGTCACTTCTTGCCTCCCGTACCTGGCTCTCATCAAAACCCAGGCATGATCGAATTCCGGAATTCCTATTAGCAGCCATATCCACCATTACCCCGGAACCGCAGAAAAATATTCCCCTTGGCTCTTTCCCGTCTGCCAAATCTGCCGTCATCTGCCGACATCCCTGTTTCACAAAATCCACTTCGTCATCATCAGAATCAAGCTCCTTGTTACCAACGTCCACCACCTCCTGACCCAAACTAAATAAATATGTTTTTATTTCTTCCTTGCGAACAAACCCCCGATGATCCGCAGCCAGAAAAATCATAAGTTACCATTCCCTTAACCAATAGGTCAGACCGACCAGTTCCAAGGCCAGCATAAGAAGATTTAGCGACTCCGTCGACGCGCTTGTCCAGCCCGCCGCCAGCCAAAAAGAGCCGCTTAACAAAATCGCCGCCAAAAAACCCAATCTCAAAAACACCTTAAACAAAGGGGTCGCTTTTCTCTTAGACAAAATCACTAACCCCGATACAACAATCATTACACCCGCAAAAATCTCTCCCGCTTCCACCCCCACCCCCACTAACAAAGCATTTGGTACAGCTATATTCATCAGTATTCCTTTGTACCAGCCAAAAGGATTATTACTGGCAAACTTTGCTAATGTCCCCGCCAACCCGTCCAAAAATTTCGTTGTTGAAACTTTTTCCAAGCCGCTTTTCAGCCACAAAAACCCGTCCGCCAAAAATACCAAAGCTAAATATGCTTCTATCCTTTTCATTCTCTTTTTGATATTTGATATTTGATATTTGATATTCGTCCTATCCATGGTACCAGATATCGATCCATTGTAAACCTGTCCGCAGCACTTATAAAAATCAATATCGAAAGCCCGTAGAGCATCAAGTAAAAAACAAAACCTTGTGGGCCAAAACCGGTTTAACCAGTTCTAACATGAGCCTTACTCCATTCCATTGTTGCCGTCGTCTTCTTGTGAGGATTGAAAATGTTGCCCGGATCAAAAATATTTTTTACCTGTTTAAAGACTTCGTAAACTTCCCGCCCGAACTCCTCCTCTAAATAGGGACCCCTGATCAGTCCGTCATTATGTTCTGCCGTTATTGAGCCGTGATAACTTTCAACTAATTCATAAACCTGCGGGGTAATGGCAAAAATCTTCTCCCTGGTCTGCGGATCTTTCATATTCATTAAAGGAATAATATGCAGATTCCCGTCACCTAAATGTCCGGAAATGGTGTAGACAATCTTCTGATCATCCAAAAGCTTCGTCAATTTCGGCCAAAAGTCGGGCAAATCATCCGGATGGACTTCCAAATCATCAATGAAAGGTGTGGGGTAAGCCCCTTTGACCTTCTCCCTCAAAAGTTTAAAAGTGTCCCGCCGCAGTTTCCAATACTTCGCCTTCTCCATTTCCGTTTTGGCAAATCTCCCCCGAAAATGGTACTTCTTTACAATTTCCTCCATTTTGTTAATTTCTTCCAATTCCACGTTCTCGTCGTTTCCCTCAAATTCCGCCAGCAAAATCAACTTTGGAATTCCTCCTGTCAAGACCAACATTGCCTCCGGCAAAAATAATTTTATAGTCCCGAAAATCCCGCCGGCCCCCAACACCTCTGCCATCTCCCGCGCATACTTCAAATAGATCTTGAAAGTGTGGTCATCAGTAATCTCTAAACTCGTCGGTTTCAAGGCCAAAACATCCTTAGTGAACTGTGGCAGGATGGACAGGTCATTAATAAAAACCACATAAAGTTTGTCAAATTTCTCCCTCACAATCACTCGCAATTTTGCCGCCGTCATTATCCCCAGTGTCCCCTGCGCCCCGCAAAAAAGTTTGGTCAAATCCATTGAGCCGTCAGCGCCCATTACCTGCCAAATATTGTAGCCACTGGAATTTTTGCTCACCGTCGGTTTCGTCTTTTCTAACAGATCTTTGGCAGCGGACAGTAGTCTGTAGACATTTGTATAAATTTCCCCCTCAAAACCTGATTGTTTCGACTTCTCACTCAATTCCGCCCTTCCTACTTTTGCAAATTCATGAATTTTTCCGTCTGCCAAAACCATCTCCAATTCTTCAACATAATCGTGGGTTTTCCCGTATCGCAGTGTCTTTTCCCCACCGGAATCGTTATTTACAATTCCCCCCATTGCGCACAGTTCCTTACTGGCCGGGTACGGCGGATACCACAGATTTTTCGCCGCC
>CAZRUW010000056.1:0-3795 GCA_964603445.1 uncultured Gammaproteobacteria bacterium
GGCTCTTGAGGCCCCTAAATTTCTTGCTTCCCCTGGTCCTTTGTGGTCTTGACGTAGAATTGCAATACGATTATAGCCGGTTTCTGAGCGAAAACTCTTTACCTGATTAATCGTTCTATCTGTTGAACCATCATCAACGACAATTATGTTTATATCTAGATCTCGAGTTTTCTGTTTAGAAAGGCTTATTAGGCACGAAAAAATACACCTAGCTTCATTAAAAGTGGGGATTATGATAGTTGTTTTTTTATTCCCTGTTGACATTTTTTGGACATCTCCCGGATAATAGATGTGTGCACAAAATAAGGAAATCAATCCTTGTTTTGATTATAACTCTATTATTGGAGAGTTTATTTTTTCTCTTTGCACCAAGTCGTGTATTAGGATCTCGCTTAGTTTGGAACAAATCGGAAGGAATTGGATCCTATTCTCAAGAAATTCGGATCAGTCCTTCATCTCCAAGTGTTGTTTATGCAACAACAAGAACACCACAAGGCTCCGGATTGTTTAAATCGATTGATGGTGGTCAAAATTTTATTGCCAAATTTCCAGTGGTGTCAAATAGAGACGTTAACTCTATCGCTATAAGTTATGTTTCTCCAGATAAATTATGTATTGGCACTTTCGAACAGGGAGTGTTTTGTTCATTAGATGGTGGCGAAAACTTTAATAATTCTGGCTGGGTTTCTTCAGGTCTTGCAGGACTGAGAGTGCGTTTTGTAACTGTTGATCCGACAAATGATGATATTTACTTCGCAGGTACTGGTGTTTCAGACGATGGTGGAATATTCAAAACCACGAATTTTGGCCAATCTTGGGTTCAGGTGGGACAATCAACTTTTGGAAATCGCAATTCACTAAATATCATTGTCGACCCCTCAAATAATCAAAGGGTCTTTTCAGGAAGCAATTACGGAATTTCCCGCAGCTTAAATGGAGGTTTGGATTGGACCGATCTTCCAATTCCTTTCCACGCAAATCAACCTGCCACAGTAATTGATAAGTCTTTCCCTGCAAAAGTTTTTGCAGGTACGGAGTATAACGGTGTATATTTCTCGGATAATGGCGGGGACAGTTGGATTCCAAGAAATACATCAATAGAATCTGCTTTTATATTTAGATTAGCTCAAGATACCACAAACATTTTATATGCATCGAACAGACGCCAACCTGGAGGGGTATGGAAAACCTCGAACGAAGGAGTTAGTTGGGAAAATATTAGTGACCCTAGTTGGGCGCTTCAATCGACAAGCAATAATGATGGGTGGGGTTTGGACATAGTGCAAAATAGAGTTATAGCAAGTATAGGCCAACTGGGTGTTTTTTATGCAGACACTAACACTTCCCCGCCTCCGGTAACTCATAAATCCTGCCAAAATAATGCTTGTGCTATTGTTGATGGCCCGGGGAATGATTCGTGCCAAACAGACGCTGAGTGTGCGCCGCCGCCACCGGCTCAAGAGGTTATCTGCGACCGATTAACAGTGACACCCTCATCCGGTGAGGCTCCCCTGACAACACGCGCGGAAGTTCAAGGACACACAAATAACGGTGGCTTTGTCACTGGTTTCATTTTTGATTTTGGAGACGGTTCCGAAATTTTCAAAGTTCCGGGAAATTATTATATCCATACTTACAATTTCCCCGGCGTTTATACTGTGCGCGGTTCGGTGGAAGATAACTTGGGAAACGTGGCCGGGGGATCCGGAATTTGCCAGGCCACACTAACAGTGAACAATCCCCCGCCTCCCGGGCCGAACCCGGTAGTTTTTGTTCCCGGGTTCGCCACAACATGGTCTTATAAGGGGCTTGTGGAAAATCAGACAACAACATCTGCCGATTGGCAATTGCTGCCGCTGTTCACCGATTCCTATTACAAACCTTTGCTTTCAACTTTGCAAAATTCCGGACTGGAAATGGACAAGTCGCTGTTCACTTTTACCTATGATTTCCGGCAATCTGTTCCTGATTCGGCAGTTTGGCTAAAAAGTTTCCTGACCAACAGATTGCCAGATAAAAAGGCAAACATTGTGAGTCATAGCATGGGCGGAGTCATTGCCCGCTATTGTTTTGAACAGGTCCCGGGTTGCCAGAACAAAATTAACAAAATTGTTACCGCGGGAACCCCACACCAAGGAACCATCAAGGCATATCTTTTGTGGGAAGGCGGCCAAATTGATGAAAGCAATCCTGTTATTAAGACAATGGAGGAAATTGCACTCCACGCGACCAACTTTCCCTATCTTTCCGACAAGGATATTGTCCAAAATCGTTTCCCCGGCGTGCGGGACACGCTGCCGGTATTTGACTATATCATCGGCCACCCATATACATCTCTTTCACAGAAAGCAAAAAACCCTTTGTTGGAAACACTGACCGCCAGCGACGCCTTCAGAAACATCCTCACAACTTTGTCCGGAAGTAACCTTAACACCTATGCCGGTTTTTCGCCAATTGGATTGAATGCCGCTGATTCGGCTCTGGGTCTGTGGGCTGACGGTAAACCGGGAGTGTTTAGTTATTCTTCAGGTGATGACACGGTCCTTCTGGCCAGTTCTCAAATCGCCTCCCCGGCGGAAAAAGAATACTCCAGCCTTCACCACGCCGATTTACTTCGTAAAAGCGAGAGCGAAGAGGACATTTTGGACGCGTTTGGTTTGACGACCACTTCGATCGTCACCCGATCCGATCAACCAAGTTCTGTCCTGGCTTTCATCATTCACTCGCCAGCAACAATCAGCGCGACCGGCGGCACCAACATTGACGGGCAGGCAATTTTTGTCGCTGATCCGTCAGGATCTTACCCTATCACTATTACAGGAACCGGCGATGGTAATTTTCTGTTGGAGAGCTTTTTCGTCCAGCCCAATCATCCTTCTGTCAAGCAGACATTCTCCGGTCGAATCTCTTTAGGCCAATCGGTTATTCTCAACTACGATGCGGACAATCAGCAACTTTTTTCGGATCAGAGCGGGGATATACTTTTGGCTTCTCTTCGGCAGCAAATCAAAGACAGCCGGATAAGGGCTTTCGGGACGATCGATGCCACCATAGTGCGCGCGGCTTTAGATATCAAAACGTATTCTCGTCGGGTAGGTGCTTTTAATAATCTGGAATCGGCGTATACGGGTTGTGAAAAGCTTCTTGTAACAGAGTCATCAGGCGTGAAGCGGACAATTATTGAAAATATTTGCCAACAAATTTTTTCGCTGACGGTTAATTATGCAATGATTTACGGTGAACCCCTCGGATCCGCACGGGCGGCGACAGATCTCGCCCGGGCTAATCGGTCAGTCTCTTTGGCTCTTTCTGCCAGGACACTGTCTGCCAGAAACGCCACAAACATATTCCTTGCCCAAAAATATCTGGCAACAGGTCAGGATCGACTCTCTTCAGGACAAAATTATCAGGCACATCTCTTTGCCCTTGCAGGAACCTATCTTTTGAGCCGATGAAAATTGTTCTGACCGTTGAGTTCGAAACTATTCCATTTTCGGGTCGAGTGAATTTTAATTTGGTTTAGAGTTTGCTTTTTTTAGAAGCCCAGAAACGGTAATTCAACAAGAGTGGACTCGGAAGGAGTCGAACCCTTCGACAAGCTCAGGACAAGCTTTCAGCTTATTGGTGGTGGGCCCACCGGGATTCGGGCCTGGGACCTTCTCGATGTGAACGAGACGCTCTTTACCCGTCTAAATTTCAGAGAAATTTGTTCGGGTAAACCACTGAGCCTGTGGACTGTGTAGGATTTGAACCTACGGCCTCCTCGATGTGAACGAGGCGCTCTACCCCTGAGCC
>CAZRUW010000057.1:0-2753 GCA_964603445.1 uncultured Gammaproteobacteria bacterium
TCGGCTAAATTGAACTAATGTGTTGGTAATTTCGACAGAACATCTTCTTGTAACAGGCTAAATCTTCAGTTAATCTTTCTTCTGGTTCGAATTTTGGCTATATGTCTCTTCTCTGTCCGTCCTGTAGTTCTCGGCTGATTAAGTGGGGAAAAAGTCATTCCGGTAAACAACGTTTCTACTGCTGTGTTTGTGGCCAGAGCCGACTGCGCTTTGGGGGACAAGTTCTTCGAAGAAGACGAATGTTTTTGTTGTTTCGGGAATATGTTCTTTATGGCGCCACTTACGAGAGACTTGCCTACCGCTCTGATTTTTCCATTCGCTATTTGTGGCACTGGTTCTCAAAATTTCTGGATGAGAGGGCTCCAGATATCCCTAAATTTGACCAGACAGGAATGGAAACAGCCTACCTGCTCATTGACGGTCTGTGGTTTGGCCGGTACTTTGTCCTGATGGTTTACAGGCAAAGTAAAAACCTGCTCATTCTGAAAATTTCCACCGCCAAAAGAGAAGTGGGGACAAAAATTGCTAAAGATTTAAAAGCTCTCGTGGCTTTGGACTACCGTTTCAGCGGCATCGTTAGTGATGACGGGACAGGGATTGGCAAAGCTGTTAAAGAAGTCTTTCCCCATGTTCCTCACCAGATCTGTCTAGCCCATATGCACAGACGGGCCATTTCCATGCTGGGAGCTAAACCCAAAGAGGCCTGCGTCCAAGAGCTCAAGACTCTAGCCGATTGGGTCTGGAAGATTGAGTCCCAAGAAGCTCTCAGGTGGTGGGTACAGCAGCTTCTAAAGTGGGACCACGAAAACTTTGATTACCTTCAGGAATACCGGGTTGATCAAACGGGCCATTGGTGGTACGTCCACAAAGGAACCAGAAAGGCTTTAAATGTCCTTCTGGAAATGGGCAAAGTCTGTTTCACTTTTCTGTCTCATCCGGGGATGCCCAAAACCACCAACGAAATCGAAGCCCAATTTGGGCATCTTGGTAAGAGGTGGCAGGAGCATCAAGGTTTGAAAAAGACCAGGTGGCAAAATTTTCTATCCTGGTTCGTCTATTTCTACAACCAAAAGAAACTAGCCGAGAGAAAAAGAGAGAAGGCCTAGAAAAACCAACACGTTTATTCAATTAAGCCGGAAGGGAGCACTTTAAGAGACCGGCCTTATCGATTCAGAAGATTGGTGGCCGCAAGGCCCGAAAGGTGAGCTTGATAATTTTGTCCCGAAGAAAGTCGGTCCTGACCTGTTGCCAGGTATTTTTGCGCCAGGGATGCGTTTATTGCGTCTCTTGGTGACAAAGTTCTGGCGGAAAGGGCCAAAGAGAGCGACCGATTGCCCCTGGCAAGGTCTGTCGCTGACCGTGCAGACGCGCCCAGAGGTTCACCATAGGTCATTGCGTAATTGACCGTCAGTGAAAAAATTTGCTGGCAAATATTCTCAATTATGGTCCGGTTCGTGGCTGACGACTCTCTTGAAAGAAGCTTTTCGCAACTCGTATAGGCCGACTCCAGATTATTAAAAGCAAATGCCCGACGCGAATCGTTTTTGATATTGGCAGAGGCACGCGCCAGGATGGCATCAATAGTTCCCAAGGCCCGTATCCGGCTGTCCTTGATTAACTTCCTAAGAGAGGCCAGGAGCAGATCTCCGCTTTGATCTAAAAAGAGTTGGTGATTGTCCGCAGCGTAGTTGAGAATAACCGACTGGCCTAAAGAAATTTGGCCGGAGAATGTCTGCTTGACACTGCGGTGATTTGGCTGAACAAAAAAGCTCTCTAACAAAAAATTGCCGTTTCCGGTGCCGGAAATAGTGACAGGATAAGATCCTGACGGATTAGCGATAAAAATTGCCTGCCCGTCAATATTCTTTCCACCGGTCGTAGTGATTGTCGCCGGCGAGTGAATGATAAAAGCCAGGACAGAATTAGGTTGATCAGATCCGGTGACAATTGAGCTGGCTGTCAAACCAAAGGCGTCCAAAACATCTGCTTCGCTCCCTCCCTGGCGCAGCAAATCAGCATGGTGAAAGCCGGCGTGTTCTTTTCTTCCCAGTGACGAGTTAATCTGGGAACCGGTCAAAAGGACTGTGTCATCCCCCGAAGAATAACTAAATACTCCTGGCTTGCCGTCAGTCCACAAACCTAACACCAGGTCGGAGGCGTTCAGTCCTTGGGGAGAAAAACCACTGTAAGTGTTAAGACCGCTCCCAGACAACGTTGTGAGACTGTTTCTGAAATTGTCGCTTGTGGTCAGTGTTTCCAGTAAAGGATTTTTTGCTTGGTTTGAAAGGGATGCGTATGGGTGGCCGCTGATGTAATCGAACACCGGCAGCATATCCCGCACGCCGGGGAAACGATTCTGAACAATATCTTTGTCGGAAAGATAAGGCAGATTGGTGGCATGGAGCGCGATTTCTTCCATGGTCTTGACAACGGCATTGCTTTCATCAATTTGACCGCCTTCCCATAACAGGTATGCCTTAATGGTTCCTTGATGTGGTGCCCCGGCAGTGACAATTTTGTTGATTTTGTCCCGACAGCCGGGAACTCTTTCAAAGCAATAGCGGGTAATTACTCCTCCCATGCTGTGACTCACAATGTTTGCCTTTTTATCCGGCAATTTGTCAGTCAGGAAATCTTTTAGCCAGACGGCCGAATCAGGAACAGACTGCCGGAAATCATAGGCAAATGTGAACAGCGACTTGTCCGGTTCCAGCCCGGAATTTTGCAAAGTTGCAAGCAAAGGTTTGTAATAG
>CAZRUW010000058.1:0-3176 GCA_964603445.1 uncultured Gammaproteobacteria bacterium
CGATGAACCCGAACGCTATCCGCGCCGGCGGCGGCGCGAGAGGAGGCGGGAAGATCGGCCGGAACGATCCCTGCCCCTGCGGCTCCGGCAAGAAGTGGAAGAAGTGTCATGGGCAATGAGGAATAGCAAAATGGCCTGAAATAGGCCTAAAATAGCCAAAATTCGAGAACCCGATCTCATTAGAGATCGGGTTTTTGTATTTTTGAACAGAAAAGTGTCGTGCGAATTTAAGCCAAAAAATATGAAAAATATGCATTCAGAAAAATCGAAAAGAAACAGCCAGATCAGAAAATTACTGATCAATGGAATCAGCCAAGCGGAAGTCGCCCGGGAGTTCAACATCATTCCTCAGCGACTCGGCCAGCTGGTGCAGAAGTGGCAGTGGCAGGGACTGCTCGAAAGAAACGAGCAGGGATTTGCCATGCCCGCAAAAGGTCGAACACCAGCCAAAGTTATCCACAACCAAAAATCTATCGACAGAGAAGTGCGTGGAATGCGAAGCAGGATCGCCGACATCGTAAAGAATCGAATCGGAGAAATCCGCATGCGAGCCTTCGGACTCTACCTGGTGGCGGGTTTTTTGCTTTCTGGGTGGAGTGGATAACCTTGACTTGCCGCCAGCTTGTAGCCGAAGGCAACCTCACGAAACCATGCACAAAAGGCAACTCGAAAAACATATTGAGAAAGATGATTATTTTGGCACTTTGGCAACCGTGCTCAATATGGCGCGGCAGACTCTTGAAAAAGACATGCGTGTGCCGAAGAAAAACTGGCACATTAAACTTCTGCAAAGCTTGGAGAGGGATTTGGCGTATCTACAGAAGGAATATAAAATCGTCAAAAAGTAAGCTGGAAATAAGAATTATACACCCCCACTTGACAGGGTTTTCTGACTGGCTATACTGATTACATATAGTTGCGAAATTAAGAAAGTATTAAATGATCATGGACAGAGAAACGAAACAGAAAATGTATCGGCTTCATGCCGAGTATTGCAAGGCCCTGGCAAACCCAAGACGGCTTGAAATTTTGGATTTACTGCGGACCGGCGAATTAAATCTGGAAACGCTCCGGGAGAGGATGAAAATAGCCCGCCCTGCCCTTTCTCAACATTTATCGATATTAAAGGATAGAGGCTTTGTCGGCGCTGAAAAAACAGGACGCAGAGTTTGTTGCCGAATAGCTCGTCCAAAAATTCTGCGCGCCTGCGACATCTTCCGCGAAGTATTGCTCGAGGAAATCGAGGAAAAAAAGAAATTCCAAAAGGAATTTGAAAGGTCGAAGTAATTATAAACCGCTAATCTAACCCCACGAAAGAGGAGGTGAAAATACTATGATGGGAGAACATATGATGGGACGCGGTGGAATGATGGGCGGAATGGGCGGCGGCATGATGCGCGGCCGCATGGGTCGCGGGCCGTGGGCAGAGTCAGACAATGATTGGCATTGTCCGATGTGCGGCGGACCCTACTGCCGGGAGAGAGGTCGCCAATTTCTTTCAAAAGAAGAAAGAAAAGAACTTTTGAAAGGATATTTGGAGGAATTGGAGGCCGAGAGCAAGGCCGTCAAGGAATTGCTGGAGGGAAAATAACCTCCAGCAATTCTTCCTTGGAATAACCGAAGTCAGATCTTTAATGTGAACCTTAGTTCAACAAAACAACACTGGGAAGAAATATACCAAACGAAAGACACTGTGCGCGAAGTGAGTTGGTATCAGGATAATCCCAGAACATCAATTGAACTTATTTTATCCACCGGCGTAGACAAGAACGGCAGCATTATTGATGTCGGCGGCGGCGATTCCAAGCTTGCTGACAAACTTCTTAAGCTCGGTTTTACAAATTTGTCTGTGCTGGATATTTCAGGCAAATCTCTGGAAAAAGCCAAAGTGAGATTGAAAGAAAAAGCAAAACTAATTACTTGGATAGAAAGCGATGTTTTAGAGTTTGAAACAGAATCGCGTTTTGATATTTGGCATGACAGAGCCGCCTTTCATTTTCTAACCAAGAAAGAAGATATAACCCGCTATGTCGAAATTGCTGGCAAACTCATAAGGCCCGGTGGATATCTGATTGTATCTGCTTTTTCCATGAAGGGACCGAAAAAGTGCAGCGGTTTAGATATTACCCGTTATTCCGAGAGCTCAATAAAAGAGAGTTTTAAGGATAAGTTTAATTATGTAAAAGGTTTCGAGGAAATTCATATCACGCCATTTAACACAGAACAAAATTTTCTGTTTTCTCTTTTTAGAAGAAAATAATATGGAATTTGACTACACAACAGCCACTGATAAAAATTTTGAGGAGGCGGTCAAGGCCGTTCAAGCCGAAACCGCCAAAGCAGGTATGCGCGTTTTGTATATCCACGATGTGCAAAAAACTTTAGCGGAGAAGGGCTTTGGAAGAGAGCCATTCAAGATTATTGAGTTTTGCAATGCCAAGTACGCCAATGAATTCCTAAATGCCGACATTAGAATCGGACTTTGCATGCCTTGCAAAATAAATGTTTATGTTAAAGACGGGCAAACATTCATTTTGGGCATGCGGCCGGTTATTCTGCCGCAGTTTTTCACGGAAGTAGATTTGGGCAATATGCCTCAAGAAATTGACCAAATAATCCAAAGTATTATAAATCATGCAAAATAGCTTATGAAAAAATATTTTTCGCTGACAATTTTAATTTTTGTCTTCGGTCTTGTTTCCCCCACTTTTTCTTTTGCTCAAGGCATGATGGGTTTTCCGAGTTCATCCCCCGATAACGCCACTATACAAAGCCAGCAGCAAGAAGAACAAGAAGGCAAAATTTTTCTAGACGAATTAAAGAACAAAACGATTGCCTGTTCGCAACTCAAAGACGCTGATTTTGAAAAAATTGGCGAGTATTTTATGGGTCAAGCCATTGGAGATACGGGAAGACACATTGCCATGAACGAGATGATGAAGTCAACGATGGGGGAGCAGGGCGAAGAGCAGATGCATATTGTTTGGGGGAAAAGAGGCAGTGGCTGTGATACTTCTTCCTTTTCACAAGGAGGAGTAGGTTTTATGCCGATAATGTGGATGACGGGAGGAGGTGAAAATCCTATGGTGGGTTATGGTGGCTGGAATAATAATATGATGGGAGGGGGTTTTGGTATTTTTGGATGGCTCTCTATGATTATTTTCTGGATACTTCTT
>CAZRUW010000059.1:0-2638 GCA_964603445.1 uncultured Gammaproteobacteria bacterium
GCCCTGAGCCCGTCGAAGGGGTTTCCAATTTAATCAGTTTGTCCGGATAAATCGGCACCAAATCATCAAATCTGGGCCTCTCCACCATCTTCTCTGCCTCCACCCCGTTCACCTTATCCACCCTTAAGAGTCCGTAGTATCTTTCCGTCTCCTTCGGGGGCCGCCCCACGCCCTCCACCATATCTCCGGGGCGAAGGGCAAACCGGCGAATTTGGGATGAAGAAATATATACATCCATATCAGAGGGTATAAATTTAGGTCGAAGATAACCGTGCCCTTCCGGCTGCAGATCCAGAATCCCCGACAGCGGCATCGTTTCAATGGAAGCATCGTTCAAATCCCTTGGCCCATCGAAGCCCTGCGCAAAGGAAGGCTGCGGACCAGAATATTGGGGTCTGAACCCCCAATTTTCTCGATTATCCCCATTCCCCTGATACACCTGGTTCCCCCTGTCTCCCTTATTTTCCTGATCCCCCTGATTGTCTTTTGGAAGCATTGCCCCAGGAACTGGCCCCCCCACCAAATCCTCCACATCCATCTTTTTCGACGGTTCCACTGACATTTGAGAATGTCCTGAATTGGACCCGGCCCTAAAAAATGGCCTGGGCGACCGGGTTGTCTGACCATAGGAAGTTTTGACTGCAAAAGCGGGTTTGCTCACCGAAGCTGCTCCATAGGAGGATTTACCCGCTGGCGTTGACACAAAAGCAGGCTCACCGCTTAATTTCCTTTGGGTGAAGGAGGGCCTTCTGGTCCCCACATTACTGGATGTTGAACTGGATCGAAACCTTAGGGGCATTTTTTCTTCAAAAGCTTAAACGACGGATACCTTGAAGTTGGATACTTTTGATATCTTCTCTCTTGACCGTCCTGACATCTTGATAATCCGCTGTCCTCAAAAATCAAAAGGTCAAGAACTCCGGATCAAGAAGTCCTTCCTTCCATCTTCAAGAATTCTAATCACGCAGCAATTTAGCAATTAAGCAATCGTAAATCGTTTTCTTGGGCTTGTTTCTCAGAGAGGCAAACTCTTAATCTTTTTCGATTATGCAACTCCCCCGCTTCCCTGTCAAGTATTAAAAAATTTGCCTGCCCTGAGCGGGGTCGTTTACACTGTTTACCCTGAATTTATCAAAAATATTATCCCGACGCCATTTGCAAGGCCTCCCCTTGCAAACTGACAAGCGATCAATTACCATGAGGCAATGCCAGCTAAAAATTCTGTCAAGGAGTACGTCGAAAATAGCTATTACCACATCTACAATCGCGGTGTGGAAAAAAGAGATATTTTTGTCGACAAACAAGATTTCGGCGTTTTCCTCTCCTATCTCAAAACCTATCTTGTGCCCAAAAACCTTTCTGAACTTCACGCAACCCTCAGTTCCAAGGAAACAACAATTAGCCAAAAGGATAAAGCCAACAAACTTCTCCACCTGAAAAATTTTTTCGGAAACATCGATCTTCTGGCCTTCGCCCTAATGCCCAATCATTTTCATTTACTGGTCAAACAGAGAGAAGCCCAAGCCATTGATTCATTTATCAACGCGCTTTCCACTCGATATGTGATGTATTTTAACCGAAAATATCACCGGGTGGGCCCTTTATATCAAGGAGTATATAAAGCAGTCCTGGTTAGTTCAGATGCCCAACTCCTCCATTTGACCAGGTATATTCACAAAAATCCTCCTGCAGGATCAAACTTCCCAACCTCGCTCCCCGATTTTCTCGGTCAAACGAACACCAACTGGCTGAAAACCCAAGACGTTTTATCCTTCTTCAGTAAGACCAATCCTGCAAATACCTATGCTTCCTTTATGAGTCAAGGAAACTTGGACAGTCAACTCATCACCTCTGTCGCCATCGATTTTGCTGAGGAGAATTAGACTATCTTTTATTTTTGAACTTGCGAATACCACAAGTTCTACTTGTGGATGAGCAAGCTCGAAAAGAATACTTTGCGAAGCCACGTCAGACGTGGCGAAGCCGTCCGCCAATGGCGGACCACGGCTTCTAGCCGTGGAGTTTCATTCTTATTCTTTTTCCGGCGCCGCCCAACAACATTTGCAAGGGGAGGCCTTGCAAATAATCCCCAGCACCCCCAACCCCGCAAATTCCAAAACTTGTGGCCAGAAGAAAATGTAAACAATGCCTGTCAATTTGTCGGTTCAGACTTGACAAAATGATCACTATTTTGTATACTCAAAACTAACACACATGTTCTACCCTCGCTCGATACTCCCCCACTTGGAAAAAGAGATCGAAACCCGCGAAGCTAACGTGCTCACCGGCATGCGGCAAACCGGCAAAACCACGCTCTTGAACCACTTATTCGAGATAACTCCCCACCAAAACAAATTACTCTTGGATTTAGAAGATCCCTTAAACAGAAAAATTTTTGAGGAGGAAAGTCTTCCTGCTATCTGGGCTAATCTGGCCCCATTCGGGATCAACAAAAATGATCGGGCCTTCCTGTTCTTGGACGAAATTCAAAACCTGCCAATAGATGTGTTCCGAATTAATTAATAGCTGTTTTGGGAAGTTGACACAAGAAGTTTGTTGTTTTTAGTTTGTTGCCAAATGATAATTCCACAAACCAGAAGTAAGTAGAAGAAATTTGTCATCGATGGCTGGTTTTCTG